>NZ_WKZK01000040.1:0-88865 GCF_009680135.1 Eubacterium sp. BIOML-A2 | reverse complement strand
TGAAGAGCCGTATGCGGGAAAGCCGCACGTACGGTTCTGGAAAGGATTATACATTGCGAAATGTGTATTTACTAAACAGGGCCGTCAAGACATAGGAACAGTACGGTAATTGAGATGTGCAGAGAATGGAGGCGGAATGTTTATTACAGGAAGGGTCCGCAGAACGATAGAAGAATTGGAAAAATACAGGGTGACTCATAAAAGAGGGCCGGACAGAATGTACATAGATACAAGAAGCCCCTTTTCCTTATATCCACCGGAATGCGGCCGCTACGAGGAGTGCTGTAATTCTGTCAGATGGGGTGGAAAGGATGCCCACTGCTGGATGAAGTTTGAGATGATCGTTCCGGAGAGGTTTGCAGGAAAAACACTTCTGGCAGAGTTTTCTACGGAACACACAGATGATTGGAATATTGCCAACCCTCAGTTTAAGGTTTTCCAAAACAAAGAACTGGTTCAGGGACTGGATGTTAATCACCGGGAAATGATCCTTTGTAAAGAGGCGGTGCCAGGTGAATGTCTGGTGTATGAGGTATCGGTGTATTCGGGCATGGATGATGCGGTATTTCCGGTCAGCCTGTCGTATGGGCAGTTTGATACCCTTGTGGATAAAGTGGTCTATGATCTCCAGGTTCCGATGAAAGTTATAGCGGAATTACATGAGGGGGACGAGAGACGGATTAGAATTGGAGCGATTCTGGAGCGTGCGGTAAACATTCTGGACTTCAGGGACAGCAGGACTTCGGGGAAGCTGTTCAGACAGAGCCTCCGTGAGGCGTCTTTGTACCTGGACGATGCGTTTTATAAAAAGGCAGAGGAAATGACGGGGCCTGCAGTATACGGAATCGGGCATACCCATATAGATGTTGCATGGCTCTGGACAGCAGAACAGACGCGGGAAAAGGCCGCCAGAAGTTTTACAAATGCGCTGAGGCTTATGGAGCGGTATCCTGAATACCGGTTCTTTTCGAGCCAGCCCCAGCTCTATGAATATGTAAAGGAAGATTACCCCGGCATATTCAGGCAGATTAAAAGGCGTGTGGAAGAAGGACGGTGGGAGGCAGACGGCGGAATGTGGCTGGAAGCCGACTGTAATCTTACATCGGGAGAGTCACTGGTCAGACAGCTATACTATGGAAAGAAGTTTTTTAGAGAGGAATTTGGGAAGGAATGCGAAGTATTATGGCTGCCGGACGCTTTTGGGTTCAGCGGCGCCTTACCCCAGATTCTAAACAAATCCGGGATCAAATATTTTATGACTGCAAAGGTCTGCTGGAATGAATATAACCGGCTGCCCTATGATTTGTTCGAATGGCATGGGATTGATGACAGCAGTGTTCTTGCTTATATTATAACATCGGTGCTTCCGAAAGAAGACCTGCAGGGGCTGAATGAGGGCTTTCCGATCAGTACGTATAATGGATTCCTGCAGCCGGATGTGCTGATCAAGACCTATGAAAGGTTTCAGCAGAAGGAGTTTAGCGACACCGTACTTCTTCCATATGGTTATGGAGACGGAGGCGGAGGAACGACAGACTGGATGCTGGAATATGGCAGGCGTCTCGAAAAGGGAATATCGGGCTGCCCTAAGTTCCGGTTTTCCAGTATATCCGGCTTTACAGAGCTTCTGGAAGAAAAAAGGCAAGGAGTACGCCTTCCCCAGTGGGTAGGGGAGCTGTATCTGGAATATCACCGGGGTACTTATACGAGCCGCGCCAAAACAAAAAAATACAACCGGAGGGCCGAATGCTTACTATCGGAGGCAGAGTTCCATGGTGCGCTTGCTTCTGCCTTAAGCGATGGTTATCAATATCCGCACAGCAGGCTGGAGCAGATGTGGAAAACTGTACTGCGCAATCAGTTTCACGATATTCTTCCCGGAACATCGATACCGGAGGTGTATGAAGTGTCTGACATGGAATACGAAAGTGTTTTTCAATGCCTTGGAGGAATTAAAAGTGAAGCGCTTGAAGAGGTTGCGGCGCTGATCAGCACTGACGGCCATTCACTGGCAGCTTTCCATGCGTCAGGGAGCACCTGTCCGCAGATTACCGAGGCAAAACTTCCGGACTGGTGCAGCGGAATTATGGATGAGAGGAACGGCTTTGTTCCGGTGCAGCCCCTCCACAGCGGAAAAGCACTGGTACTTTTGGAGGGCCTTCCGTCTTTTGGGTACCGTACTTACCGGTTAGCCGGGAAGGAAGAAGCGAAATGCGCACAACATCAGGTTCCGGATGTGAGAGCGACTACGGCAGAGATGGAAAACCAATACTGGAAGATCAGCCTGGATACGAATGGCGTTATTACTGGGATATATGATAAGAAAGAGAAGAGAGAGGTTCTGAAAAAGGGAGGAAAAGGAAATCAGCTTCTGGTTTTTGAAGATATGCCCCATAATTTTGATGCATGGGATATCACGGAATACTACCGCCAGAAAATGTGGAAAATAAACGAAGCTGAATCCGTATCCGTTACGGAAAACGGACCACTCCGGTGGACAATAGAAATTACAAGAAAATATCAGAGTTCCTGCATTGTTCAAAAGATGCATATGTATCATGTACTTCCGTATATTGAGTTTGAAACATGGATCGACTGGCACGAAGAACATACGCTTTTAAAGGCTTCATTTGAGGTGGATATTCATTCGGATTATGCAGCCTATGATATTCAGTTCGGCAGCATTCTAAGGCCTACGCATTCCAATACCAGCTGGGATGCGGCAAAATTCGAGGTATGCGGGCAGAAATGGGCTGACTTGTCTGAATATGGTTACGGAGCGGCTATTCTGAACGACTGTAAGTATGGATACGATATTCATAGAGGGGATATGCGTCTGACCCTATTAAAATCAGCCACTTATCCGAATACTAAGGCGGATCAGGGGGAGCATACCTTTCGATATGCCTTTTACCCTCATGCGGGAGACTGGCGGGAGGCCGGGGTGGTACCGTATTCAAAAGCATTTAACCAGATGGTCTTTACACAGCAGCTGGGCCCGCAGACGGGGAAGATACCAGGCCGTTACAGTATTGTGAAGGCACAACAGAACAATATTGTAATAGAGACGGTGAAAAAAGCGGAAGGGCGTGAAGGAATACTGGTAAGGTTTTATGAGGCATTTAACCGGCACTGCACGGTAGAGATCACATTTGGTTCCTGTATGAAAGAGGCCTGGGAATGCGATTTGATGGAAAATTTGATACAGGACATGGAATCGAATATCTCCTGCGGGGGCAATTCACTCTGGATTGAGGTAAGGCCGTTTGAGATAAAAACGTTATATGTCGTTTTAGACCTGGATTGACGGACTGATAAAAGGGCTAAAACGGAGGAAGAAAGGAAGGTTTCAATGACAACGAAGATAATAGAGACGAAAGAAACAATGACACCAAAACAGAGACTGCTGGCCGCACTGCGCGGTGAGAAGACAGACCGCACTCCATGGTGCCCGAATCTGGCATATTGGTATGATTTTAATCCGGAAGAGGCCAGGGGAAAGAGCATGATGCAGGTCATGCAGGAAATGGGTGCGGATCCATTGATCAGGGGATTTGATCCTACAAAAATAGAATATGAACATCTGCGGATGTATCAGACCGTCTATCAGGGGTGCTCCATTGAGGACGTATATGATAAAGAGAAAAGAACGATGACAATCCGTACCCCCATAGGATGTCTGACTGCCAGATATATCATTACGCCGGATGGTGAGACGTGGTTTTTATCGGAACATCCCATTAAAGAAGAGGAAGATTTTAAAATCGCCAGATACTTTTTTGACCATATGGAACTCATTCCGGATTATACTGCGTACAATAAAGCGGCGGCAGAGGTAGGAGAGGAAGCGCTCATTGTGCCTATGCTGATGCCAGAAATAAATCTGAAAAGCGCCTTTCAGTCATTGCTGGAATTCTGGCTTGGAACGGAGGAACTGGTATATGCTTTAATGGATTATCCGGAAGAAGTGGAAGCATTACTGGAAAGTATACGCAGAGTTGACCGGATTGCAGTGGAAATATCCGCTGGGTCAGATGCGGAAGTCTTCCTCACCTGGGAAGATACATCCACCACCAATATCTCCCCGTCCTATTACGAAAAATATATTCTGCCGGAATTAAATGAATGGTCTGAAATACTGGAGAGCCGCCAGAAGATGTATATGCAGCATGCCTGTGGCCACCTTCAGGCGCTTCTGGGGCTGATCGCCGGATCAAAGGTGCATGGGATTGAGTCGATATCCCCTGCGCCTACCGGCAATATAGTTATGAAAGAGGCACGCAGGGTGCTTCCTAAAGAAAAATTCCTTGTGGGAGGTATCGAACCGACAGAGTTTTTGAATTGGTCTCTCAGTGAATTGGAGGTTTATGTAAAAGAGTTGCTGAAGGACATGGAGGGATACCCGTTTATCCTTGCGAATTCCGACAGCTGCCCCCCGGGCGTAGAATATGAAAAGTTTTTAATGATTTCAAAAGTGGTCAGAAACCAAATTTAATGATCATGCCGTGGTCAGGTAACAGTTCAGGCCTATCTGAATCGTTGTCTGGACAGAGGGAGAAGAAGAATGAATACGTTATATCAGACAATAGCAGACTATGTCAATGACCTTACGATTATAGATACACATGAGCATCTGCCAAACTGGGAACAGGAACTGGAAGAGCCGGTGGATTTTTTCAGCGAATATTTATCATCGTATTTACAGGATGATTTGATCAGTGCGGGAATGCGCAATGAAGAGATGGCAACATTATCTCGATGCAAAACAGCGCAATCCGGGCAGGCACAGCTGGAAGAAAAATGGCAGATATTAAAGCCATATTTAAGCAGAGTTGAAAACACAGCATATTACCGGCAGCTGGACAGAACGGTGGAAGGATTGTACGGGATGCATTTTCCTGACTCACAGACGCCGTGGGACACCGTCCTGGAGTTGAATAAGAAGTTCCTCGCAGCCAGAGGGTCGGGAAGGTTTCAAGAAGTGTTATGGGAGAAATGTAAGATTGAAACTGCCGTCCAGGATACTTTTGACCTGGAATGCGACAGGCGGTATTACCGCCCGGCGCACAGGCTGGATGCCTTTATATTTCCGGAAACAAGGCAGCAGTTGGAACAGATTGAAGCGGACACAGGGATTAGGATCAATGGATTTGAGGATTGGCTTAAAGCATGTACACATTCAATGGAAACTGCTGTTGAAAACGGGGCAGTGGCCTTTAAGCTCGGGCTGGCCTACGCAAGAAGCCTAAAATACGGGCATTCCACAAAGAGTGAGGCGGAAAAAGACTTTCTGGACCTGTTTGAAGAGCGGCACCTGCCTGCGTGGAGAAGGGGGCTGTACGAGGGGGAAGCTTTTCAGAACTATATGATGCATTTTGTCCTGCATTTTGCAGCAGAACACAAGCTGGTTTATCAAATACATACGGGCATGCAGGCGGGATGTCCGAATTTCCTTGCAAACAGCAATCCCGAATTGTTAAACAATTTTTTTATAGAATACCCGGATATAAAATTCGATATTTTTCATATCGGATATCCGTATCATAAAAGCCTGGCGGCGCTGGCTAAGATGTTCCCTAACGTATATATCGATATGTGCTGGGCACACGTCATTTCTCCATATGCAAGCAGATGCGCGCTTGCCGAGTTTTTAGATACCGTTCCGGTTACGAAAATCAATGGATTTGGCGGAGACAGCCTGTTTTTGGATGCGGTTTACGGGCACCAGCTGATGGCCCGCGAAAATATCAGTATGGTACTTGCTCAGTGCGTGGAAGAAGGAACATATTCAATGGGGCAGGCAAAGAAATTTGCAGAAAGAATCTTATATCAAAATCCAAAGGAGCTGTTTGGACTATAATCCAAAGAAAAGGATAGAAAAATGAAAATTACAGAGTTTCGATGTGAACACAGGACTCATCCAATGGGGATTGATACCAGGAGACCAGAGTTTTCCTGGATATATGAGAGTGAAGTGCCGGATACCAGACAAGTACATTATCGGCTGCAGGTCTTTGACAAAGGCCGGAAATTATGGGATACAGGCGCGCTGGAAAGCGGGCAGTCGTTTGGAATAAAGTATGCAGGCCGGGAATTGGAGTCTTTTACAAGGTATGATATAGAAGCCTGTATTTGGAGTAATCATGGGGAAGCCGCTGAGTACAGCGGATGGTTCGAAACGGGACTTTTATATCAAAAGGATTGGACCGCAAAATGGGTGGTGCCCGAGCAGGTTCCGGCTTACCGAGAAAAACCCCAGGAGAGCGCAGAAATATCCTATTCAAGCATTCCAATAGATGACATCAAAATGCAGCCGGGACAGATGATACGTATGGAATTTAAAGTAAAACCATGCCTGCGGTCCGCCAGAATCTATGCAACCGCACATGGGATTTACCGTCTTGAACTGAATGGCCGCAGGGTGGGAGATATGGAGTATGCACCGGGCAACTCTTCCTATGACCATTGTCTGGAGTATCAGACGTATGATATCACGGACGGTCTGAAGACAGGAGATAACGCGCTGGGTATGACAATATGCCCAGGCTGGTACTGCGGGAAGGTGGGCCTGACCGGAGACAGCTGCCAGTATGGTACATTATTGGCCGGGCTGTTTCAGATAGAGGTCTTGTATGAGAACGGACAGCGTGAACGGTTTGGTTCGGGAGAGACATGCTGTTCCGAGATGGGACCGGTAAAATATGCCGATCTTTTTGTTGGGGAATGTTATGACGCCCGGGAGGAAAGAAAAAATTTCAGCCTGCCGGGATATTGGTCCAGGGAATTAAGGCCGGTTCAGACAGCAGATTATGGATATGAGAATCTGTGTGCGCAGACAGGTGAACCGGTACGTGTATGTGAGACATTGAGTCCGGCGCGCATCTATCAGTCTCCCAGGGGTGAAACAATACTCGATACGGGGCAGGTTCTGTGCGGCAGGGTAAAAATGAAAGTACGCGGAAAGCGCGGCACAAAAGTTGTCCTGGAGCATACCGAGACGGTGGATCAACATGGAAATTTTGTGCGCAATATCATCGGAGAATTCGTACTGCAGACGGATACCTATATTCTCCATGGAGAAGGTCCGGAAATATTCGAACCCAGCTTTACCTATCACGGTTTCCGTTATGTCAGAATCAGCGGATATCCGGGAGAGCCAAAACCAGAGGATTTTGAAATTCAGGTGATCTATACGGATATGGAAATGACAGGTGGATTTTGCTGCTCTGACGAGCGTCTGAACCAATTACAGCACAACATCCTGTGGAGCCAGAAAAGTAATATGGTATCCGTCCCCACCGATTGCCCCCAGCGGGAGAAAGCAGGTTTTACAGGGGATGCGCAGATATTTATACCGACAGCATGCAGAAATATGGATGTACTGGAATTCTTTATGCGCTGGCTGAAGCTCATGCGGGAAGAGCAATTGGAGGATGGCCAGATCCCCATTATTGTTCCTTATTTGCCGGCATATCATCCCAACAGTACAACTCCGTATCAGACCCATACCTCTGCGGGATGGGGGGATGCAGCCGTGATCGTGCCGTGGCGGCTGTATCAGGCATACGGCCAAAAGAGCATTTTAGAAGAAAACTATGCAATGATGGAAAAATGGATCGAATATATTCGATATACGGCAGAACACGAACATCCGGAAAGTACGGACGGCACCGGAGGAAATATAAAAAGGGAAGAGTGGGAAAAGTATCTCTGGAATACGAATTTTCACTTTGGGGACTGGCTGACTCCGAGTGTAAGCATAGACCAACAGACCGGAGATGTAGATATGCTGAGAAGCGCCTATCGTACGATGGACATCGTTCCCACCTGCTTTTACGCGTATTCTACAGAGTTGATGGCGCAAATTGCCCAAGTCCTTGGAAAATATGACGATGTGCAATACTATAAGCAATTAAATGAGAATGTAAGAAATGCATTTATCCGTGCATTTACTGACGGGAAGGGTATGATAAAGACCAAATTACAGGGTATTTATGTTTTAGCGCTTCAGTTTCATTTGATTCCGGAAGAATATAGGAAGCATACATCCGCGATGTTAGTCAGACTGATCGAGGAGAATGACGGCAGGCTTGACACTGGATTTCTCTCCATTCCGTTTTTACTGGATGTGCTGGTGGAAGAAGGATATACAAAGACTGCATTCGACATTCTATTTCAGGATGAATGCCCGTCCTGGCTTTATGAAGTGAAGATGGGAGCTACTACTGTGTGGGAGATGTGGCAGGCGGTTAAGCCGGATGGAGAAGTAACCTGCGCTTCTTATAATCATTATGCTTTTGGCTGTGCAGGAGATTGGATGTACAGGGAAATCGGCGGAATTCATGCGGCCTGTGAAGGCTACAGGGAGATTGTGGTAAAGCCTCTTATAGATCCCCGTATTACGTATGCATGGAGCAGGCATCGAAGCCCCTATGGAAATATCGAAGTATATTGGGAAGTAAAGAATGGACAGATATATATGGAGGCAGAGATTCCTTGCGGAACAGCGGCAAAGATATACATACCGCGCAGGAATGGGACCTATAAGGAAAAGCAGGCAAAATCGGGGCATTATATATTTCAGGAGCCGTTCGTCTGAGTGGAATAGATGAAAAAGGAGAAAGAAGAAATGAAGACAGAAAACAACAGATTGAGAGCCGTGACAGCAGGCGTGATGATATGCTTTTTCCTTTTTGGGTATTGCGATTCTGTTAGAGGGGCAACGCTGACGGATGTTACGAGTGCTTTTAAAGTCAGCTATGGTGTCGGCGGCGCTTTGATGGTGGTTCACTACATAGGATATTGTGCTTCTTCTCTCTTTTTTGGGAGTATGACAGGTAAAATCCACAGGAGGACAGCTCTTATTGTTTCAAATGTTAACATTGCAGCAGGAATTTTCATTTATACCTGCGCCCCGAATATATACGTATTTTTAATCGGCATCCTGTTGATCGGCTTTTCACTGGGGCTTTATGAGTATGCAGGAAATACGACGGTTGCGGACATTTATCCAGAAGAAAAAAGAGGAAAATATACCAATTTGGTGGCGGGGATGCATGGTATCGGCGCAATCATAGGACCTGCCGCCTTTGGGCTGATCTTAAGGAAGGGCGGAGATTATAAGACTGCATTTATGATCATACTGCCAGTTATTTTGGCGGCGGTTCTTTTGTTTCTCAAGACGGGTTACCCAAAACAGGCCTATCTTGACGACAGTCCATTAAGAATCAAGGACATTCTGAGAGCGATGCTTATTAAGAAGGCAGGAAAATATTATGCATTGGCAACCCTGTATATTGCGGCTGAAGCCGGTATTATCACCTGGATCACTGCATTTTTTGTAGATGAGAAGGGACAGGCGCTGAAACAGGCGGCGCTTTGGCTGAGCCTGTTCTTTGTTTTTCTGACTGCAGGCCGGTTTATCGGGAGTATGTATGTTGACAGATTCGGCATTAGAAGAGTATTAATCGCGCATTTTTCTTTGTCCGCCTTGTGTATTATTCTGGGTGTTACATTACCGGGGGAAGCAGCAGTGCTTCTGCCATTATCCGGACTTTTCCTGTCGGTAATTTTCCCGACGCTGGGGGCGGGGATCTCGGTCGAGTGTCATGAGAACACAGCGGTCACAATGGGCGCTTTCTTTGCATTTGCTGCGCTTGGCGGCGCAGCTGGCAGCTGGGCAATTGGGCTGTTTAGCCAGATTTTGGGGACGAGGGCAGGCATAGGATCAACTGCGGTAATCTGCCTTGCGGCATTGCTCATTGTCCACAAGGCTGTCCGTTAATAAGGGCGGCCACACGAAACAAGTCGTGTGGCCGCCCTTTTGCTTTGTGATCACTTTGCGGTATATTTTTGAAATTATTCTGCTACGATAGCACCTGTAGGACAGGCTGCTTCACATGCTCCACAATCTACGCAAGCATCAGCGTCGATTACGTATTTGCCGTCGCCTTCTGCGATAGCTCCTACTGGGCATTCGCCTTCGCAAGAACCACAGCTTACACATTCATCATTAATTACGTGTGCCATAGTATGTATCCTCCTTTATGATATAAATGGGCAGCCGCATCATTCGTACTGCCACTATCCCCATTCTAATACAAACGGGATAAATATACAAGCAGTTTTATGCTTTAAATCAGGTACAATTTTCAATAAGCATTTATCTTGAATACGGATAGGACTTCCAGGCATCAAGTTTCCGGTATTTTCATAAAATTTATTAAATTTAAGAAAATATTCCTTTTTTTTTCACAAGATTAGTGTATAGTATATAGGTAATAATCTGGGACAGCATATAAAATCTGGAGGCAGTTATTTTATGAAGAGAAAATGGACAATCATCACTACTGCGATGTTATGCATCATTTTGACCGTTTGTGCTTGCAGCAAGAAGGAGGACACTCCTACCTTTACCGGAGATACTACAGAGGAACCGCCATATCAGGGGAACCTGAATGCGATTTCCCCGTCAGCATATGATAACGCAGAGGGCCTGAAGCTTGAACCTGGCTCCTATATTTCTATTATAGGAAAGGATAACAGCTCTGCCTACTGGAAAGAGATTAAAAGAGGGGTTGAACAGGCTGCCGAGGATTTGAATAAGGCGCTGGGATACAGCGGGGATGACAAAGTAAAGGTGACCTATAATGCTCCGGGCGGAGTGGAAGACATTGACGAGCAGGTAAATATTCTGGATGAGGAACTGGCCCGCTATCCGGATGCTTTGGGGATTGCAAGCATTGATGCTGAGGCGTGTACGGTACAGTTTGACCTGGCAACGGAGAACGGGATTCCGATTATCGCGCTGGACTCGGGAAATTCCTATCAGGGGATACAGTGCACCATTAAGACTGACAACGAGGAGGCGGCAAGAACCGGCGCCTATAAACTCTGTGACGAGATAGAGGATAAAGGCAGTATCCTGCTTCTGGTGCATGATTCGAAGTCAGCTACAGGCAGGGAGCGCGAAAGCAGTTTTAAGAATGAGATCGAAAGCGGCCATCCGGATGTCACAATTGCCGAAACGCTTTACCTGGATAAGATGGATGATATGAAGAAGGCCATCGCAGAGGAGCAGAATAAGGCCAATAAAGAAGACAAAGAGGATAAGGACGACAAAGAACAAGTTAAGGAAGATAAAGAACCAGTTAAGGACGACAAAGAAGAGGTTAAGGAAGAAAAGGAACAAGCCAAGGAAGTCACTGCGGACAGCCTCACAGATGAGGATGTGATCCAATATTATCTGGAAAAGCATCCTGAGATCAAAGGCTGCTTTGGAACCAATGTAACAGCTACTCAGCTGGCAGTATCCGCACTCAGCCATGCAGAGAAAACAGAAGAAATCGTTCTAATGGGATTCGATGCAGGAAAAGAACAGCTGGATGCCCTCCGGGACGGAGAGATTAAAGGCCTGGTTGTACAGAATCCCTTCGGCATTGGATATGCATCCGTGATCGCAGCGGCACGTACGGTCCTGGAAGTGGGCAATGAGGCCGAGGTAAATACCGGGTATATCTGGGTTACGCAGGAGAACATGGAAGAGGAATCCATACAGAATATGCTGTATGAATAGATTGCTTAAGAAGATAAATAGAGTATAAAGAAGCAGCCGCAGATAGCAATATGCTATTTTGCAGCTGCTTTTTTCGCTTATCTGCCGGAATCTGCCCGGCTGAGAGAGAAGATGAATTCGGTTCCGACACCCTCTGTGCTTATGACGTTGATGTGTTCATCGTGAGCCTGTATGGCTTCTTTAACGATTGCAAGGCCAAGGCCGGTCCCCTTCTTGTCTTTGCCGCGGGAGAGATCGGATTTGTAGAAGCGCTCCCAGATCTTATTCAATTCTTTGCGGGGAATTCCGAGGCCGGAGTCTTTGACGGATATGAAGACCTTTTCGCTTCTGCCTGTGACTTCTACTGTTACGGTGGATTCATTCTCACTGAATTTAATGGCGTTGTCCATCAAGTTGTAAAGTACCTGCTGGATTTTACGTCTGTCCGCGTATACAAGCTGTACATCCGGAAGCAGGAGAAGTTCGATAGAGATCCGCTTGTTCGTACATGCGCCTTCAAATGAGGCAGCGGTATTCTTGATCATTTCCTGGATATCAAACTCTGTTTTATGCAGAAGTAGTTCTTTTGTATCGAATTCATTAAGGGTAAGCAGGTCCTTGGTCAGGTCAGTCAGCCGCTCTGTCTCGAACAGGATAATGCTGAGATATTTTCCGTGGAGCTCAGGCGGGATGGTGCCGTCCGTCATGGCCTGTACATAGCCCTTGATCGACGTCAGCGGGGATCGGAAGTCGTGGGATACGTTTGCCACGATTTTTTTCTGGTATTCTTCCATGTCCTTGAGCTGTGAGGACATATAGTTCAGGGACGCGGACAGATAACCGATCTCATCATGGGTAAAGACCGGAATCTCATAGGTCAGGTTGCCAGATGCATACTGAGTCGCCGCCTCCGTGATGGTGCGCAGGGGGCGGTATATGAAGAAATGGAATCCCAGCAGAAGTAGAAAGGAGAGCAGGAAAATCACGGCGACAGTAATGTAGATCGGGAACATCATCTGGCTGCATACCTCCTGGATCGCAGAAACGGGCTTGTGGATCAGGATATATCCTTTGATATAAAAACCCTGCGTTACCGGCGCCATAACAGTGATCATATCCTCATTGAAGTAACCGTGATAATCTCCGGTGATATACTGATTGCTCCCGATCTCCGCCGGGTCAAAATCGTCGATGGCCTCGGGCGCCTTTGTATTGTCCAGATTAGAGGAGGTGATCATAGTACCGTCCGACTCCACAAACCAAAGCGAAGAATTCAGATAAAGATTCATACCGTTCAACTGCGAATGTACCGCATATGAGGTGGAATCCCCGGTGAAGTAGGAGGGCAGGTAATCGCTGGCAACCAGATTGGCCTGACGGTAAAGATTCTGGGAATCGTTCTTTTCCAGCCTGTCCAGCACGAGCTGGCTGGACAGAATTCCCACGGTGAAGAAGCTCAGGAAACCAAATATGATATAAATGACAATAAACTTTAAGTACAAAGTACTTTTCATGCTGCACTTCCTTTTGCATCAGGTGCGCTGCGGCACGCTGCTATTTGACCTCAAACTTGTAACCAATGCCCCAGACGGTGCTGAGTCCCCAGGATGGATGATCCTTGATCTTTTCCCGCAGCCGCTTAATATGGACGTCGACGGTCCGAGTGTCTCCGATGTATTCATATCCCCAGATCTGGTCGAGGAGCTGTTCCCGTGTGAACACCTGATTCGGGGACGCAGCCAGGAAATAAAGCAGCTCCAGTTCCTTGGGAGGCATATCTACGGGATGCCCGTCGCAGACAACGGAATAGTTGGTCAGATTGATCGTGAGGCCGTCGTATTCAACGCATTTTGTCTTATCTTCCGCGGGCTCCTCGGGTTTGACGGGCTGATACCTGCGCAGGACTGCGCGGACCCGTGCGACCATTTCCTTGGAATCAAAGGGCTTCATAATATAGTCGTCGGCGCCGAGCTCAAGTCCGAGTACTTTATCAAAGACTTCTCCTTTTGCGGAAAGCATGATGATCGGCGTAGAGGATTTGGCGCGGATCTCACGGCACACCTGGTACCCGTCGATTCCCGGAAGCATCAGATCAAGGAGAATCAGGTTGGGATGATAGGTTTCATAGGCGGAGAGCGCATCCTCTCCATTATATACAATCTTTGTATCAAAGCATTCCTTTACGAGATAAAGGGAAATAAGTTCTGCGATATTTTCGTCGTCATCGACAATTAAAATCTTTTGTTTTGCAACCATGATTAGCCTCCTTGCTATTTCAGTTCTACGATTGTGACTCCGGCATCTCCCTCGCCGAACTCTCCGAGACGATAGGATTTGACGTGTTTTTGGCGGCGCAGGAATTCGTGGATTCCCTTGCGGAGCGCGCCGGTGCCTTTTCCATGTACAACACGGACGGTACTTAAATGAGAGAGTATGGCATCGTCCAGGTACTTATCCAGCTCGGATACTGCCTCATCCACTGTTTTCCCAAGGAGATTGATTTCCGGGCTGACGGACAAGGATTTGCTCATCTTCAGCTTTCCTTTCGAGGTACGTTTCATACTCTTAACGGTGTAGGACGCCGGCTCTTCTATGATCTCCAGATCGGAGATGTTCACCTGCGACCGGAGGATCCCCATCTGCACCGTCAGATTGCCGCGGGAATCCGGCATGGAACTGACGGTTCCGGTCAGGTTCATGCTCAGTACCTTTACGGATTCCCCGAGTTTAAAATCACTCGGTTTATATGCTTTTTTAGGCTTCTTGACGGTCATTGTGCCGGAAGAGGATGTCTCTTTCAGCTTCTGGCGGAGCCGCGCACGCTCTTTCTCCATCTCGGCTGCTGAGATGCCTTCTTTGCCGAACTTCTGGAAATTCCTGATTGTTTCATCGGCCAGTTCTTTTGCTTCCCGTAAAATGGTTCCGGCCTTTTCGTTTGCCTCCTTGAGGATACGCTCCCGTTGCTCCTCGATCTTTGCCTGCTTTTGTTTTGCCTGGTTTTTCAAGGCTTCCACTTCCCGTTTATAGGTCTCGATGGCCTCTCGTTCTTTTTCAATGGTGCGCTTGCTGGATTCCAGGTCGGTCAGCAGATCCTCAAAGGATGCATCCTGTTCTGTCAGATGCTGCTTTGCGTCCTCTATGATATAATCCGGAAGCCCCAGCTTTCCGGAGATGGCAAATGCGTTACTCTTTCCCGGGATACCGATCAGCAGGCGGTAAGTGGGCTTCAGGCTCTCTACGTCAAATTCACAGCAGGCATTTTCAACGCCGGGGGTTGAGAGGGCATAGACCTTTAACTCACTGTAGTGCGTGGTTGCCATGGTGCGGATGTTACGTTTATGCAGGTGTGATAAAATGGCAATCGCCAGTGCGGCTCCTTCGGTAGGATCGGTGCCGGCGCCCAATTCATCAAAGAGCACCAGAGAGTGCTCATCCACTTCCTGCAGAAAGGAGACAATGTTTGTCATGTGGGACGAAAAGGTACTCAGGCTCTGCTCGATACTCTGTTCGTCTCCGATATCTGCGTAGACCTGGCGGAAGATCGCAAGCTCTGAGCGGTCTCCTGCAGGAATGTGCAGGCCGGCCTGGCCCATAAGTGTGAACAGGCCCACTGTCTTGAGCGAGACTGTCTTGCCGCCGGTGTTGGGGCCGGTTATAATCAGCAGGGTGAAATCCTCTCCCAGCGTCACGGAGATGGGGACTACCTTACGTGGATCCAGCAGTGGATGGCGTCCTTCCCGGATGCGGATGCGCCCCTCTTGATTCAGGACCGGCCGGCTTGCATTCATGGAAAGGGCCAGGGAGCCTTTTGCAAAGATAAAGTCCAGATCGGTCAGAAGTTTGTAGTTGTTACGGATTTCTTCTATATATAATGCAGTGTCTTCGCTCAGCCGTGCAAGAATTACCTGGATCTCTTCCTGCTCCTTTGCATACAGTTCTTTCAAATCATTATTCAGCCGGACCACAGCCATCGGTTCTATGAATAAGGTGGATCCGGTAGAAGACTGGTCATGGATCATTCCATTCACCTGGTTTCGGTATTCGGCCTTGACAGGGACACAGTAACGGTCTCCGCGCATGGTGATGATCGGATCCTGCAGATAGGTGCGCAACGATCCGTTGACAAGATTCGTCAGCGTAGAGTGCACCTTATCATTCAGGGAGCCAATGCTGCGGCGGATACCCTTCAAAGTACTGCTGGCATCGTCGCTGATCTCGTCCTCCCCCTGGATACAGCGTTCAATCTCTGTGGTAAGAGGCGTCAAAGGTTCCAACTGTTCAAAATACACATCCAGGCAGTCCGCCAGATCATCCTGTGTATCGTGGCGCCCGTATGACTTGGCGCGTGCGGCTGTTTTCAGAAGCTTACATATGCGGAGCAATTCACCGCTGCCGAGGGTACCGCCGATCTCCAGCCGCTTAAGGGATTCACCTACAGGGAATGCGTCGCTTAAAGAAAGTCGACCTTTTTTTATAATCCTGGTAAATGCAGCTGAGGTCTGTTCCTGGCACGTGTTGATGCGTTCCAGATCGGTCATGGGCTTCAGTTTGCGGCAGAGCTGCCTGCCTCTCATAGAAGAGGCCTGCTCCTCCAATATAGCTATGATTTTATTGTATTCTAGTTTATTTAAAGTCTTTTGATTCATCTTTTTCACCTTTTGTCTGAGTTCACAGGTAAATTCTCTCGTTTACTGTACACGCCCGAATGGTGTACAGTAACATTCTACCCTATTTAACGCATATTGAAAAGGATAAATATTGAACAATCCGTATGAATCGGTTATACTATAAACTAAAGGAGATTAGAGTCTATGCCGTACGATGAAGATCCGAAACAGAAGCCGGACCAGGGCCATGAGGAGCAGAAGGAAGAACAGTTTTCTTTCCTGCAGGAGACGATTAAACCCAAACCAGTCACCAGAAAGAAAATCCTCACACAGCTTGCGAGAGTGGGGATATATGGACTGATTTTCGGGGCGTTCGCCTGCCTTAGTTTTTTTGCGCTTAAACCATGGGCGCAGAGCAAATTTCAGGGGAATCCCAAGACCGTAACGATACCGGAGGACGAAGAGGAGACGGACGAGCAGCAGACCGCAGAATCTACCGAAGGAGAGACGGTGCCGCCTGTACTTGATGCCGACAGTTTTCAGGAAATCATGAAAAGTGTGTACGAGACTGCAAAAGAGGCGGACAAGTGTGTGGTTTCTGTGAATCCGGTCAGAGAAGACACGGCATTCTCTGTGGATACCGGTCCTGGTGCAGGTGTTGCAGGACTTATTGCCGCCGATAACGGGCAGGAGCTGTTGATACTCTGTGATAGTTCCGTATGTCAGGATGCTGAAAAGTGGAAGATCACCTTTGCTGATGACAGCCAGTACGGAGCCTCCTTGAAGAAGCAGGACAAGAACAGCGGATTTGCAGTGTTTGCGATCCCGCGGGCCAAGATTACAAATACGACCTGGAACGCTGTGAAAGTAGCGGTTCTCGGAAATTCCAACATTACGACTAAGGGGGATGTGGTTCTCGCCCTTGGCAATACATTCGGGTATGCGGACGGAGTTGGATATGGAGTTGTAAGTTCCAACTCTTACGACGAAACTCAGGCTGACGGTCAGCGAAGCATTCTGGCCACCGATATTCCGTCAGAAGCCGGAGGTACAGGGATACTATTCAATATGAATGGCGAAGTAATCGGCATGATCGACCCAGGAATCTGGGGCGGCGCGCAGAACAATACCGCCAAGGCCCTGGCGATCTCTGATTTAAAGGCCACAATTGAACTGCTGGTGAACGGGGAGAGCGTACCGTATGTAGGTATTTACGGCACAACGATCAACGATACTCTGTCAGAAGCGCAGGACATGCCCGCAGGGGTTTACGTGATGGAGATCAATCCGGATTCCCCGGCCATGTCTGCAGGAATACAGAATGGAGATATTATTCAGGAAGTTGCGGGCACAAAGATATCGAATACCTTATCCTATGAGAAGGCGGTTATAAGCTGCAAAGCAGGAGAAAACGTCAAGATAAAAGGTAAGCGCCGCGGGGCGAATGGGTATGTGGATATAGACTTTACTGTTACAATTGGAAGTCAGGAATAAACGATAAAAAGGAAACTTAGAAAGGCTGCCGGGTAGATGGCAGCCTCAATTATGGGAGGATATGATGAGATATATTAATGATTTACACGAAGGAGAGACGATACGCTGCATTTATCTTTGCAAGGTTAAGCGTTCCGCGGAGACAAGGAATGGAAAGCCCTATGATAACCTGCTGCTTCAAGATAAAACAGGAACTCTGGACGGAAAAGTATGGGATCCCAATTCCCAGGGAATAGCCGATTATGATGAGAAAGATTTTATTGAAGTATTCGGCGAGGTCATCAGCTACAATAACAATCGGCAGCTCAATATTAAACAGATAAGAAAAGCCGCAGAGGGGGAATACGACCCGGCTGATTATATGCCGACATCCGATAAGAGTGTGGACGGTATGTTTGAGGAGCTGCGTTCCTATATACGCCAGATATCCAACGATTACCTGCGTCAGGCAGTGGAATATTACTTTGTGGAGGATGAAGAATTCATAACGGCCTTTAAAGGACATTCTGCAGCGAAGACAGTCCATCATGGTTTTGCCGGAGGGTTGCTGGAGCATACGCTGAGCGTGGTAAAAATGTGTGAATACTTTGCCGGAGCCTATGAGATCTTGAATAAAGACCTGCTCTATGCATCTGCGATCTGCCATGATATAGGAAAAACAAAAGAACTGTCCGCATTTCCGGACAATGATTATACCGATGACGGGCAGCTGCTGGGACATATTATCATCGGTGTGGAAATGGTAAGTGAGGCAGTCCGCGCGATTCCAGGCTTTCCGGAAAAGCTGGCGAGCGAGCTGAAACACTGTATCATCGCACATCATGGAGAACTCGAATATGGATCTCCGAAAAAGCCGGCTCTGGCGGAGGCCATGGCACTGAACCTGGCAGATAATGCAGACGCGAAGATGCAGACGCTGACGGAAATATTCAAGGACAAGACGGGAACAGACTGGCTGGGATATAATCGGCTGTTTGAGTCTAATTTAAGAAAAACTTCTATATAAAAGCAATTGTTATGCGGATCCTGCGAAAATGTGGAGGAGGCCCAGGCATCCAGCCCATCGCAAAGCGATTACAATGGCTCGATGCGTAACAGTTCTGAATTGTCTGAACTGTTACATAAAGAGGTATTCCAGAGTGTGTTTGACCAATTGCACTTCAGCCTGATTATGCAGATTAAAGCGAATCAGGCAGTGATTGTGAATTGTCAGACGCACTCAAAAACGTATTAGAGGAGTTTAGTTATGCAGAAAAATGATATTGTCACAGTGACAATTGAAGATATGGGTGTGAATGGAGAAGGTATAGGCAAAGTGAATGGCTATACCTTATTTATTAAAGATGCGGTGATTGGCGATGTCGTGAAGGCAAAGCTTATGAAAGCGAAAAAGAATTACGGGTATGCAAGGCTAATGGATATCATAGAGCCGTCAGCCGACCGTGTTATACCGAAATGCCGGTTTGCCCGTAAATGCGGAGGCTGCCAGATACAGGAGCTGGCTTATGAGAAACAGCTGGAATTCAAGGAAAAGAAGGTAAAAGGAAATCTGGAACGGATTGGCGGGTTTGCTACGGAGCTGCTGGAGCGGATTATGGAACCTGCACTTGGAATGGAGGAACCCTTTTATTATAGGAATAAGGCGCAGTTTCCCTTTGGGACGGATAAGGATGGGAACCCCATAACCGGCTTTTATGCAGGCCGGACCCATGATATTATTGCCAATACAGACTGTGCGCTTGGTGTGCCGGTCAATCAGCAGATTCTTGAGCTGATACTTGCCTTTATGAAAGAATATGGCATTGCGGCTTACGACGAAAAGACGGGCCATGGGCTGATCCGTCATGCGTTGATCCGATATGGATTTGTAACAAAGGAAATCATGGTATGTCTGGTGATTAACGGGAAAATGATTCCACATAGTGAGGTACTGATAAAAGAACTGCGGAAGATTCCTGGAATGACAAGTGTATCGGTCAGCGTGAATCGAAAGAATACCAACGTTATTATGGGAGATAGTTACGAGGTTCTGTGGGGGCAGGGATTTATTACGGATTATATTGGCAGTATAAAATATCAGATATCGCCGCTGTCCTTTTACCAGGTCAATCCGGTACAGACGGAGAAGCTTTATGGCCTGGCCTTGGAGTATGCGGGGCTTAAGGGGAACGAGACCGTTTGGGACCTGTACTGCGGGATCGGAACGATTTCACTGTTTCTGGCCCAGAAGGCAAAACAGGTCTATGGGGTGGAGATTGTACCTCAGGCAATTGAAGATGCAAGGAATAATGCTAAGATTAATGGTATTGGGAATGCGGAATTTTATATCGGAAGAGCGGAGGATGTGCTGCCGGAGTATTATAGACGGTATGTCAAGGAACATCCGGGGGAGAAGGCTCATGCCGATGTGATAGTGGTTGATCCTCCCAGGAAGGGCTGTGAGGAGTCGCTGCTGGAGACAATGGTGGAAATGGAACCGGATCGGATTGTTTATGTGAGCTGTGACTCGGCTACTTTGGCCCGGGATTTGAAGTATCTTAGCGGGGCGGGGTATGAGCTGGTGAGAGGGAGGGCTGTGGATCAGTTCCCTATGGGGGTGCACGTTGAGACGGTTGTCTATCTTTCCAAACTTAAATCTGATGAACATGTCAAGGTGGAAGTTGACATGAGTGAATTTGAGCCAACAGGCTCAGAAAGGCGTAAATTAGGGACTTATGAGGAAATCAAAAAGTATATTTTAGAGAAATATGGTTTCAAAGTTCCGACACTATATATTTCTCAAATCAAGAGAAAAGTGGGGGTAGATTTACGCCCGAACTATAATCCACCAAAAAATGAGAAATATAAGCAACCACAATGCACACCGGAGAAGGAAGCTGCCATTATGGATGCACTAAAATATTTCAAGTACATTGAGTAGCAAAAACTGAATAATCGTTGATGAGAAAAGGAATGTTTTCTGAGAAGATCACATTCCTTTTTTTGTTGCTAAAAACGAAAGGAGGAAGCGTACTATGGCAGTGTTTAGAGTTGAAAAGACAAAAGATTATACGGTGATGTCAAATCATCATCTTAAAAACAAGAATATCTCGCTCAATGGGGGAGGCTCATAAGGAAGGATAGAAAAAACCTTGTACAACCGGCGTGGCGAAAGTCACGCCGGTTGTGCTTTGCTCGTGGGAAGTTCCGGCTTTTGAAGCGGTATGCGTATCCTCCCCACATAAGTAAAGAACACTTCGATGGTGACGTGCTTTCGTCCGTCGATCCTTTCGGGGCTGTGGATCACGATCCTGTCGATCAGTTCGTTGGCCGTGGCTGCGTCAAGCTCCTGCAGTTCGGAATACCGCTCCGCAAGATTTAGAAACCGTTCCACGTCCACAGCCTGCTTTGCGTCATCCTCGATCTCCCGTTCCAGCACGGAGGCAAGCGTCTTGATCTCTATTTGCTCTGCTTCATATTGAGCAGACAGCTTTTGAAACCGCTCGTCGCTCAGCTTGCCGAACACCGAATCCTCATAAAGACGCTGGATGATCTTGTCCAGTTCCTCCATGCGCTTCTGTACCCCTGAAAGAGCCTTTCGTTTCTGCGCAAGCTCCGCTTTTCGGCTTGCCTCGTCCTGCGCCAGCATATCGTGTATGAAATCGTCCCGATACGCCCGCACATAGGTCAGCGTCCGCTGTACGCATTCCAGTACCCGCTTCTGCAGCGTGATCTCGCGGATAAAATGAATCTGGCAGGAGCCTGTATTGCTCTTGTAGTTGGAGCAGACAAAGTGATCCTGCGTGTCGTCCTTGTAGGTGTTGCAGGTGCAGAAATAGAGCTTTGCTCCGCAATCCGCACACCGTACCAGCCCGGAGAACATACTTGTCTTTCCCGTCTTGGTGGGTCTGCGTTTGTTTTTACGAAGCTCCTGTACCCGTTCCCACTGTCCGCGCTCGATGATCGGCGGCTGCGTTTCCTCGAATATCCGTTGGTTTTCCTTTGGATTCTCCATTCGTTTTTTGAACTTCAAGGACTTGGTATAGGTCTTGAAATTCACAGTACAGCCCAAATACTCCGGTCGTTCCAGTATTTTTACTACCGAATTGCCGTTCCACTGATACAGGTTGTCCGGCATGGATAAGCCCTTTTGCTTTGCATTGTAGGCGGTCACGGTCAATACCCGCTCCCGCGTCAATGCCTTTGCGATCTGCATAGGGCCTTTTCCCTCGATACAGAGATCAAAGATATGCCGCACCACCTTTGCCGCTTCTTCGTCAACGATCCATTTCTTTTTGTCCTGCGGGTCCTTGATATACCCATAGGGCGGATTGCTGGCGAGGTGTTCGCCCGCTTCTCCACGCATTTTGACAACGGCGCGTATTTTTTTGCTTGTGTCCTTTGCAAAATAGTCGTTGAATACATTCTTGAACACCGCAAAATCGTTCTCGCCTCTGGCGCTGTCCACATCGTCGTTTACAGCGATAAAGCGGACGTCATACGCCGGGAAAATGAAATCCTGCAAGCGCCCCATGTACGAATACTCCCTGCCCAGACGGGACAGATCCTTGACGATCAGTGTGGAGACCGAATAGTCCTCCACATATTTCATCATTTCCTGAAAGCCCGGTCTTTGAAAGTTCGTACCGGAGTAACCGTCGTCCACAAAGAACATGGTGTTTTTGAAGCCGTGATCGGCAGCGTAGCGGGAGAGCAGATTTTTTTGATTCGTGATCGAGTTCGACTCCCCATCCAGCGCATCGTCCTGACTTAACCGGCAATATAGAGCCGTGATCTTATCCGGCTGCTGATTCATAACATACTCCTTTCCTCCCGTTTACGGGAATGGCAGCCGGGTAAACGGTTGCCCCCATTATACCATGCTGGTTTCTCTTTTTCTGCCCTTTTCAAATGTCTTCCTCCAATCTTTTTCCGATGACGCGCCGCAGCTTTACAAGCACGCTTTCCGCGCCGTCCTCCGCATAGCGGGGGATCACATGATAAACCGTGTTGCCATCGACGGTGATGAGTTCTTCTGTGCCGAATTCAAATTCAAAGGCGCCGTCTTTGTAATACTGTCCGATTCTTTCCGCGATCTCCGGGTCCAGACCCGAAGGGATATCGTATAACTTATTCTTTTCGTTCATTTGCTTTCCTCCTGCGGTATGTTTAAGGTGATAATGGCGGGTCGTCCAAGCCCCTGCTTCCTGCGAACGATCAAGCCGCTTTGCTCCAGTTCGTGAAAGGCGCGGGTGGCGACCTGCCGGCTCTTATGCAGCTTTTCCTTTGCCTCGTTCAGAGTGAAATACAGGCGTATCGTTCCGTCCGGTTCCGTAAAGCCGTTTTCAGCGGAGATACCGGCGCGATCGAGGAGCAAGGCATACAGTAACTTTGCGTCATTGGACAGCGCCATAGAAACCAGAAAGCGAGGCAGGCGCAGGTATGACGTAAGCGGTGTGCCTTTCCTGTAAGGGATAAGATAAAGCAATGTGTTCTCCTTTCCTCTATCCATCCTATCTTTTGGCAGATAGATATATTGTTCTTTGCTTTAAGTTACAGATAACTATATTTATTCTAATTTCCGTCTACATTCGGGCGGTCATGGGCGTAAGGAAATCAGGCATCCGGAAAGCCGAAATGACGGCACGCCAGACTGTCAGCTTTTCCAGACTCTGAAAACCCAGGACAGGCAAATCCTGTTATGGCAACACCTCCTTTCGGACTGTCTTGAAAACCTCCCTCTATATACCATTTCATTTTCAAGACGTTTTTTCGGGGACAAAGCAAGTATTTTTCAAATCCACCTGTCCGGGAAAATCCCGTTTAGGTGAAAGCCGTTCTTTGACGGTCAGAAAAAAGTCCCTCTATATATAAGGTCATTTTTTGGCCGTTTGGGGGTGGGGTTGAGCAAAACTTTTTCAAAAATTTTTCGCAAGAGCTCTGATGCTGGACAACACCCCTCCATAAGTAAGGACATTTTCAAATAAAAGAGGATGCCTGTTACAGCATATCCTTTAATAGCTTTCGAAGCTGCTTTAAGCCCCTATGTATGCTCTCACTCACGGAAGAGTAATCGCACCCCTCGGCCTCCGCAATCTCCCTGCGCTTCATTCCGAGGATATATTGCGCGTAAATTCTCCGCCTTTGGATTTCCGTAAGCTGATTCATCGCGCTATACAGCGCATCTTCATCCTCCTTGCGTTCGAGGATTTCCTCCGGCGGGAGCGGTTTCTTTACGGTGTCGTTTTCAATCCCGTCATCCCGATCAAGAGAATAGTAGGCTTTATACCGATAGGTGCGCACACGGTAAGCGTTTTCGCGGCGTTCAAACTCTAAAAACACCTCTGCGATCTCATCCGGCACTTCGACCGTTTCGCCGGGATTACAGAATGGGTAATACTTGTGTAAGTTGATTTCTTTCACTTTTGTTTCCTCCGATTTCTTTTTGTTGAATGGCAAAATCGAAATCAGAGGGCGGAGAGCGACAGCGGCATGGGCCGCCCATCCTATAAAAGAACGCAAAAAGCCGCACCCATAGAAAGAGTGCGGCTAAACCGGCATGGTTATCCTGTGGAATGATCCCTGCGAAAAGCAGAGAGTCAGTGTATAGAAGGCTGTTTAGTTGTATTCCGTTACGGCGGTATTTTTATTTCAAATCCATATTTCATATCGTCGCCTTTCGTATAAACAAATCGGGCGGCGGGGCGTTTTCAGCCTCGCCGCCCTTGCGGGTGTTTTATCGTTTTGTGCTGTCTACGTTATTTTTCGGTTTTTCTTTTCCGTGCGTACAGAAGCAGGACAATCATTGCTGCAACTGACAAGAACATGAGGCTGCTCCACAGCGTCAGATTGCTCTCGTCACCGGTCTTGGGCGAGGTGGGCTTTTCGCTCGGCTTAGGTGTGGGTGAGGGCGTCGGTTGTGCAGACGCCGCCAGCACCGTCAGCTTCACCGTGGCGCTGCCGTCCTGGAAGTTAACCTTGACGGTATGGTCGCCAACAGAAAGGGTCTCCAGGTATTCCGGCTTGATGGAGAGCTTCAAGCTGCCTTCCGCCGCACCGTAATTGGCACTGCCTACCGTTACGCCGCCGATCTCCAATGAACCAAACAGGCCATAGGTCAGATGATCGTCCTCGCTGCGCTTGAAGGTGAGGTCAAGATTCTTTCCGCTGCCTTTCTGCCAGGTAACGGACTGGATCGTGTTCCCGGAACCGTCCTTCGCTGTGTAGCTTATGGTCGGCTGCGGCGGGTTCTGCTTCACCGTAAAGGTCGCTGTGGCATCCGCGCCGTCGTCGAATTGTACGGCCATCTTATGCTCTCCGACAGAAAGCGTTTCCAAATACACCGGCTGCAGTTCGATGATGACACTGCCCTTCTTTGCCGTCCAGTTCGCTTTGCCCGAGGAGTCCTTTTCAGGGATCGCTTTGCCGTCGACTTCAATGCCGATGAAGTGGTCAAAGGTCGTCTCGTCATCCACGGAACGTTTGAATATAAATGTGAGCGCACTCCCGCTTCCCTTCGTCCATTCACCTCCGTTGCCTTTCGCGTTGTAATAGGAGATTTCCGTCCACTTCGCATAGAACGTCTTATCTCCCGTGCTGTTCGCAGTGATCCCTGTCACAGGACTTCCGCTAAAGGTTGCGTTGTCATACCAACCGTCAAAGGTATAGCCCGTCACATTTGGCAGGGCCGCTAACGTGATCGTATCGACAACCGTGTAAGTCGTGGGATTGCTGTTTGACGCTCCCTTCAGGTTCTGATAGCTGATGTTATAAGTTTCAGCCGTCCACTTCGCATAGAACGTCTTGTCTCCCGTACTGTTTGCCGGGATCTCCGTTATTACATTTCCGCTGAAGGAGGCATTATCATACCAGCCGTCAAAGGTGTGGCCCGTCGGACCGCCCGTTAAATCCACCAATGTGAGCGGCGTATCAGCAATCGTATAGGTTGCCGGGTTACTGTTTGACGCTCCGTTCACGTTCTGGTAGCTGATGTTATAAGTGTCAGCCGTCCATTTCGCATAGAACGTCTTGTCTCCCGTACTGTTTGCCGGGATCTCCGTTATTACATTTCCGCTGAATGCGGCATTATCATACCAGCCGTCAAAGGTGTATCCCGTCGGACCGCCCACTAAAGGCACCAATGTGAGCGGCGTGTCATCAATCGTATAGGTTGCCGGGTTACTGTTTGACGCTCCCTTCAGGTTCTGATAGCTGATGTTATAAGTTTCAGCCGTCCACTTCGCATAGAACGTCTTGTCTCCCGTACTGTTTGCCGGGATCTCTGTTATGGCGTTTCCGCTGAAAGAGGAATTATCATACCAGCCGTCAAAGGTATAGCCCGTCGGGCCGCCCGTCAAAGATGCCAATGTGAGCGGCGTAATGGCAATCGTATAGGTTACCGGGTTACTGTTTGACGCTCCCTTCAGATTCTGATAGCTGATGTTATAAGTATCAAGCGTCCACTTCGCATAGAGCTCCTTATCCCCCTTACTGTTTGCCGGGATCTCCGTGATGGCGCTCCCGGTGAAGGCGTCATTGTCATACCAGCCGCCAAAGGTGTGGCCATCTTTCTTCGGGTCCGCAAGGGTGATTGTATCAAATTGGGTATAGGTCGCAGGATTGTTTGCATCATTTGTCCCGCCATCTAAATGATATGTAATAGCATATCGGTAATATGGATCCTCAGCAAACGTCGCGCGGATTGTTACATGTCCTGTGCCTATGGTAAATATCGCCGGATTGTCAGTTACACCGGAAAGCGTTCCACCGTTTGCGTTGCTAACAACCCACCTGTCGAACTTATAGCCGCTGTTCGGTGTGGCTGTCAGCGTTACTTCCGTGCCCTGCGTTCCGGATGTCGGATTTGCCTCTCCTGTTCCGTTTCCGTCGTTTGTGACCGACACGGTGTAGGTTGGTGGTATTGATACTTGGATGTTAAATATTATTGTACCAGTTCCAGAATCTCCATAATACGGTGAATAAGTGATGGCCACCTTGTTATCTCCATTCTGAAACGGAGTGTTTCGTGGACCCCACCAATCACCATCCTGTCCCGGTTGGTAGTGAAAACCTTCTCCGTTCACAGACGTTCCTGTTGTTCCGTCATGATATGTCAGTTCTACCTCCAAACCGGTATAATCAAACATTTCCCCTATTACATAGGACAGTTTCGTAGGCGACTTAATCAGTTTAACAGCAGTTACATTTTTCTTGTCCTTAAATACCTTAATTGCATTGCTACGGCAGCTATAATCAACACCGTTAACATTAAATGTTGCAGTAATATAAACGTTTGTTTGCGAGTACAAGTCCTTCCTCGTCACCCGGAACTTTCCGTCAGAATCGATCTCAATGTCAACGTTCTCGCCAGTAGACGCAGACCATGTAACGGTCCTTGGCGTCACGCCGGATTTCCACCTTACAGATGCCTGTCCCTCATTTCCCTCACGCCACATGCCATCCGTGTTAGGGCATTCACTGATTTCCACGGCTTCTATGGCGTTTGACCAATAGTTTGAATCTGCCGGGGCAAGACGTCCTATTTGTGCATAATGATAAACAGAACCATCTAGTGATTCGACATATATAGTTATATACTCAAATCCCGAATGATCATATTGTTTTATGATTGTGAAATATCCATCTTTATCAATCTCAACAATGTCCTCCGGATAAGCTTCCCATATCACGTCTTTACATGCGTCTTCGGGCCTCACCGTCGCGGTTGCTTTTCCCTTATCGCCCACACGCCAGTCACCGTCACTCCCGGATCGGGAAATAACCTCTATGTTGAAGGTGATTCCTTCCGGGGGTTTTTCCGACTTTGTGCCGCCGTTACGCAGCATACCGCTCCTTGTCGGCGCGGGGGTGTTTCCCTCCCAGCCGGCGTAGAGAGTGGTGTGATCTGTTACGGTATCCGTGTCGAAATTCCATTTGCTGGTCGCTTCTTTGTCTCGATACCAGCCCGTGAAGGTATAGCCGTCCTCTGCCGGATCGGTCGGCTTTTGGAGGAGTTTTCCCTCTGTAACCGTTACGGCTTCCGGCGCGGTGCCGTGACCGTTGGCGTCGAAAGTGACGGTGAAGATGGCAGCAGAGGACTGCTTTTCATCTTCCGCATTGTCTTTGTTATCGCCTTGCGCCTTCCCCTCGTCTGATCCAGGCTGCTCGCCTGGATCGGAGGGAGTTGTTGTTTCCTCCGTGTTGTTCACCGGATTCTCGACAACGGTATCCGTGTTTGTCGCGGGAAGATCATTTTCTGCAAAGGCGCTGATCGGGACCAGCCCGATGATCATAATGAACGCCATCACGACAGCGAGAATTTTGCTGTTTGTTTTCATGGAAAAACCTCCTTCAAGATTGCTCTCGGAAGGAGGTTCATTACGATTGATGCTAAATCCTCCGAGGCATAAATGTCTCCTCAGAGGTGTTGTCCTCAGAGGTGTTGTCCTCAGAGGTGTTGTCCTCAGAGGTGTTGTCCTCAGAGGTGTTGTCCTCAGAGAACAGCAGATAGAATAATCCTTATAAAGGATACCACAAATACCCCGAAAAAACAAGGCTTTTGCGCATATTCCCGCATAATTCTTTGCGCATATTCCCGCATAATTCTTTTGGGTTTTTCTTGGGTTATAGCGAATTGTTACCGCTCCCATCCACAGTCCTTGTTTCTCTTTTGCCGAGGACATCTTTCCTTTCGAAGTTGGTTATCAGGAATTCATGATACAAATTGGCAAGCAATGCAAACTTGTACAAGTTTGCGAATTTTGCGAGGCGGCCCGATGGCCTGTCCTCGCAAAAATGCTTGTTGGTGACGTTTCCCCAAACCTCTGAGATCGTGAGTTTCACTCACGGCTGCGCGTCCTGAAGGACGCTGAAAGGTGCAAGGAAGCGCAAAGAAAAAACGCTATGCAAATAGTTCAATCATCTGCATAGCGCTTTTCATTTTCTCGTTTACCCGGCAGAAGCCATATTTTGATGATACTTCCTTATGACTCTCTGCCAAAGGCGAAAGGATTATTATCTCAGATGCTATCCCTTTCGGAAGAATGGGATTATTCACTAAAAGGGCTGGCGCGTATCAACAAAGAAAGTGTTGATGCAGTAAGGACAGCAGTATTAGAGCTGGAAAAAGCCGGCTATGTTGTCAGAGAACAGACCAGGGCCTCTCAGGGAACTTTTAGTCAGACATCATATACGATTTATGAAGAACCGCATTTGGATTTACCGATATCGGAAAATCCAATCACGGATAATCCGACAACGGATAAACCGATATCGGATAATCCAACACAATTAAATACTAATCAAGAAAATAAAAAAGAATTAAATACGGATGATATAAAAGACTCATCTAATCTTATCTCATCCCTAAATCCCTGCTCTTGTGAGTGTGGAAATGTGGAAACCTCAGATGAGATGAGAAAGGATGAGAAGAGAAATAATAAACACAATAATTATGATTATTGGAAAGGGCAGATTCAAATCAATCTGGACTATGAATCACTTAAGATAGCTTATCCGTATGATCTGAAACTCATTGATGAAATCATAGAAATCATGGTGGAAACGGTTATGTCTAACGGTGATACCATCCAGATTGCAAGTAACAAATATCCTCATTCTGTGGTGAAAGAAAGATTCTTGAATGTTGACTATGGCCATGTTCAGTACATCATTGATTGCTTCAAAGAGAATGCTAAGCTGAAGGAAATCAAGAATATCAAACAGTATTTGAAAGCCGTGATATTCAATGCACCGGCAACGATAGATAGCTATTACACAGCTATGGTTCAACATGATATGTACGGATATTAAGCAGGAAAGGAGAACGTGATTTATGCAAGAAGAAGTCGAACAGAAAACGATGGCATTGTCTGTAAGGACAACGAGGCTAACGGCGGAACTCTTACAAAAAGCGTTCCGTCATTTTTTAGAAGCACAGAAGAACCGGCCGAAAGAGTTTCAGCATGGCAAACAGACTTTGAAAGAACTCATGAAGCAGAATACCAATATCTCATCCATCGAGATAACTTATGACAATATCAAAGATTTTGAAGGTACGGCCAAGAAGTACGGAATTGACTTTGCCTTGAAGAAAGATATTTCAGAGAATCCACCAAGGTATCTGGTGTTCTTCAAGGGCCGTGATGCAGATGTGATGGAGGCAGCCTTTAAGGAGTATATGGCTAAGAACCTCCGTAAGGAGAAGAAGCCATCTGTGAAGAAAGCACTCTCTGTTTTCAAAGAGGCAGCCGAGAAGAATCACAAGACTCGTGAGAAAATCAAAGTCAAGGATCGTGGGGTGGAGCTATGAGTGATTTGAAGAAGAAAATCTTGCTCAATTCCCCATATCTAATTTTTGTTTATCTCTTTGATAAACTCTCCCAGGCATTCAGAGTTTTGGGTGGGGATATGAGCTACAAGATACTTCATATCGGAGATGGACTTAATTATTCATTCAGTCATCCGATGATAAGCTTCAAGCTCATAGATATTGCGATAGGAATTGCCGGAGCCGTAGTGATACGGCTTTTAGTTTACGCAAAAGGCAAGAATGCGAAGAAATATCGTCAGGGAATGGAATATGGCAGCGCAAGATGGGGAAATAAAGCAGATATTGAACCATATATGGACAAGGAGTTTTACAACAATGTCCTTCTTACGCAGACAGAAAGAATCACCATGTCATCCAGACCAAGTAAACCGAAGTATGCAAGGAATAAGAATGTCATCGTGATAGGTGGGTCTGGTTCCGGTAAAACAAGATTCTTTGTGAAACCGAATCTTATGCAGATGCATTCAAGCTATGTTGTGACTGATCCAAAGGGCTATACTTGGAGAGGATAGAGAAAGGGTGCGTCACACGAGATAAAAGTACATAAGGAAGGGAGGTTAAAACCGTGGCCAAAAAAGAAGAAATAAAAATCACAGCGTTGTATGAGCGACTGTCCAGAGATGATGAACAGGTCGGAGAATCCAACAGTATCCAGAACCAGAAAATGTACCTTGAAGAATATGCCCGTCAGCATGGCATGAGAAATATCCGGCATTTTTCGGACGATGGATACAGCGGCACGAACTTCAATCGTCCCGGCTTTAACGCCCTTCTGGAAGAAATTGAAGCAGGTCATGTGGCTGTCCTGATCGTAAAGGATTTAAGTCGTTTTGGCAGAAACTACCTGCAAGTCGGCTACTATACCGAGGTTGTTTTCCCGAAAAAGGGCATCCGGTTTATCGCCATCAACAACAGCGTGGACAGCGCCAACCCCTCAGACAATGACCTTACCCCGTTTTTGAACATCATGAACGAGTGGTATGCGAAAGATACCAGCAATAAAATTAAGGCGGTATTCAAAGCACGGATGAAAAACGGCATGAGGTGCAGCGGCTCTATCCCCTATGGCTACAAGCGCACCAAAGAGGACAAGCAGCAGCTGCTCGTGGATGAACCGGCTGCCGAGGTTGTCAGGAAAATCTTCCGTCTGGCGTGTCAGGGCATTGGAGTGACTGCCATTGCCGAAATGCTGTCAGCGGAAAAGATACTGATACCGTCTGCTCATGCCGCCAAGTATTTTCCTGAAAATTGCAGACATAGCGAGGTTGCAGACCCCTACCGCTGGAGTGCAACCACCGTAGGGTACATTCTGGACAGACAGGAATATCTGGGACATACAGTGCTGGGCAAATCCATCTGCGAGAATTTTAAAACGAAGCAGCGCAGAGCCGCCACAGCCGATGAACTGATGATTTTCCCGGATACCCATGAAGCCATCATTGAACAGGACACATGGGATATTGCCCATAAACTGCGGTTACAGAAGCGTCCGAAAGCAGCCAATGGAACCTATACCCACCGTCTGTCGGGCTTGATTTACTGTGCAGACTGCGGCGCAAGAATGAATTTTTGCAGCCCGGACAGGGTGAAAAGCGGAAAACGGTTTGATTCAGATTCAGCTTTTCAGTGCGGAAATTATCGGAATACTGCCGGTCAATGTGTATCCCATTTTGTCAAAACATCGGTTCTGGAAGCGGTAATTTTACAGGCAATTCAAGCGGTCAGCAAATATGTCCTTGAAAATGAAGCCGAGTTTGTTGCCCAGCTCAAAAGCATCTGGAATGAAAACCAGAGCAAGAACACAGACAGCGGACAGCGGGAACTGGAAGAAGCCAGAAAGCGCATGGCAGAGCTGGACACCATGATTCAAAACCTGTACGAAAGCTCCGTGAAAGGTGTACTACCGGAACGACAGGCGCAGCGCATGATCCAGCAGTACGATGAAGAACAAATCCTTCTGGAACGGCGGGTACAGGAGCTGGAAAGCCAGATTCAGCAGGAAACCGTAAAGAAAGCGGATACTGAGCGTTTTCTGGCACTGGTCAGAAAATACCGTGACTGCACAGAACTGACCGATGCCATGCTCTACTCCTTCATCGACCGGGTGGAAGTTCATGAAGCAACTGGTGGGCGCACCATCTACCGCCAGCAGAACATTGACATCCACTTTAATTTCATCGGCAGCTACTACCCGCCTGTTGAAACCGTGTCCGAGGAAGAACGCATTGCCGCCATAGATGCCGAGCAAAAACGGAAGAAGCAGGAAAAAGGCAGACGAGCCAACGAACGCAGGAAACAGAAAATAGAAGCTCTGCGGCTGGCAGCAGAAGACGGTGATTCGGAAGCGATTGCCCAATATGAACAGCATTTGAGCAAACTGCGGGAGCGAAACCAGAAGTACCGCCAGAAGGTTCGGGAAGCCCGAGAAGCTGACCCGGAATATCTCCGGCAGCTGGATGAAAAAGAGCGTATGCGTCAGGAAAGGCTCCTGGAAACCGAGCGTAAGCGTATGGAACGAGCCACCCGGAAAAAGAAGCTGTCACGAGCTGAGCTGAGAGAAAAAGCTAAAACTGACCCGGAAGCAGCCGAGCAATGGGCGGCAATGAAAGCCAAAGAAGCCGAAGCCCGGCAGCGCAAAAAGGAGCGTGAAGAAGCCCGGATAGCGTCAGACCCGGAGTATGCGGCTATGATGGCAGAGCGTAAGGCTGAATATACCCGCACACGGACAGCCAAACGCAAGGCTGAACACGATGCACTGGTTGAGCTTGCCAGGACTGCCCCGGAAGCTGCCCGGCAGTTGGCTGAAAAGCGGAAATACCAGAGCGAAGCAACCACAAAATCCCGTCAGAAAATGAAAGCGGCGGCAGAAGCTGGTGATCCTGATGGCATCAGGCGTTATGAAGCCTACCTTGACAAACGCAGGGAGGATTATCATAAAAAGAACCAAAGTAAGGAGGAAATTTCAGCATGAAAGAGTTAAAACCGAGAATCCACGAAAACGGCATGGATTATGTGCTGGTGGGCGATTACTATGTGCCGGATTTGAAGCTGCCGGAGGAACACCGCCCCATTGGTCACTGGGGACGGCTGCACCAGTCCTATCTGAAACAGTTTCGCCCGATGGTTTATAGTGACCTGCTTTTGTCCGGCAAGCTCCACACTGTCCTTGCCGATCTGAACAAACAGGCAACGGACAGGCTGCACCTGATTATCCGCCAGATGGCAGAAGCCGAGGGTGTGACCGAAGCCATGAAAGCTGAAAATCAGATGTTATGGGTGCAGTCCATGAACTCTATCCGCAGCCGGGCTGAGGAAATCATCAAGGTAGAGTTAATCTACTGCTGAAGGGAGGTGATGTCATGATTTTGGAAGAAATGTACAACGGGAGGTTTTATCCATGTGAAACAGTTGTCCCTACATCGGAAGTATACCGCAAGGCGGTCAAAGCCTGTGAGAAACTGATGGAACAGCTGTCCCAGCGGCTCAGCAAAGAGGACTATGAGCTGGTGAAGGAACTCCGGGCGCAGACAGCAATCGCCCAATGTGAAGAAAGCGAAAGCCACTTCAAATACGGCTTTTCCGCTGGGCTGATTGTTCAGCATGAAGCCTATGAACAGGTCAATGGGGAGAAATAGCCATGTTTCTGATAAAGATGTTGGCGTTGCCGCTGGTGGCAGTTGTGACCCTGATTCAATGGGTGGCAATCTTTCTGACTTCCTTTTCTGCTATCCTGTTTGACCTGCTGTCAGGAATTATCTTCATGATTACACTTGCCGGGCTGATGTTTGGAGTGTGTACCGGCATGGAAGCATTGAAAATGCTGGCAGTCAGCTTTGCAATCTTCATCATCCCCCAGATAGCGGAATGGCTGATTGAAAGAATTGTAGACATAAACTACGGACTGCGTGATTTTATCAAGTCCTGACCCGACAATTTCATATCGTTCACAAAGCGACAGGTATTCCTATGGGAACTATCTGCCGCTTTTATTTTTATCAACTTCAAGGAGGACTATTTTATGAAAATGAGCATTGGTGAAAAGAAAATCCTGTTTGTCTTTGGCTGCCCCAACCGTGAAGCAACGGTGGATCGTCTGTATCAGGTGGCAGACCTGATTCCCGACCCTGCCGGAAAGAAAGTCGTGGAAGCTCTGGCTGACAAGCTGGACAGCGAGGGCGTAGAAAAGTGGTATCGCTGCTTCTTCTACAATATGAAGCTGGAGATGGAAGCCTATTACCGGCACAAGGCTATTTTGAATCGCATCGTGGGCGGCAGCATGGAGGTTGACAATGACGAGATTGACGAAGATTGAGAAAGAAACCATCATCCTGTTCAACGAGGGAGAAAGCACTGCCAGCATCTACACCTACAATGCCGGGCTGAAAAAGCGGCTGGCAGCGTTCAGCAAAAAGTATCCTGATCTATGCTGTTTGGAAAAGCCGGAGCATCTGGGCGGCGTGTCCTATCTGATCGACAAGTCCCGGCTGTCCATCCGCTTGCAGCCGCCGTACAGCGAGGAACGCAGGCAGAAAGCCAGCCAGTACGCCCGGCAAAACGGTTTCAGTGGCAAGACAAAGTAATGTAGCGATAAGGGGCTTTTTGCGGTCAGAATGTCGGGTCTACACCCGATGTTCTGACTGTTACATACAAAGCGTTTATCATCTAAAAAGCGGTTGATAGACATTGGTTTCTATGGTATAATAGTATGAATTGATCTGCGAAGGAGGTGTAGGCTATGGCAAAAAACAAACTGGTTGCCCCAGTAGTAAAATGGGTTGGAGGTAAGCGTCAGCTTTTGGACGAAATTACCCCTTTACTTCCTAAGCGGATAACATCATATTGTGAACCTTTTTTAGGTGGTGGAGCAGTACTTTTTTCAATCCAGCCTACAAGGGCAATCGTAAATGATTTGAATCAAGATTTAATAACAGTCTACGAGGTTATTCGTGACGATGTTGAAAGTTTGCTGGAATCCCTTAAGAAGCACGAAAATACTGCTGAATACTTTTACGCTATCCGAGATATGGACAGAGATAAAGAAGTATATCAAGCTATGTCGAAAGTTGAAAGGGCTTCGAGACTGATATATCTCAACAAAACTTGCTTTAACGGATTATTTAGAGTAAATTCATCAGGCGAGTTCAATTCCCCATTCGGGCATTATAAAAATCCGAATATCGTTAACGAACCTATACTGAGAGCTGTTAGCAAATATTTTGGTGCAAGCAACATCACATTTTATAGTGAGGATTTTGCTGAAACGCTGAAACGGGTACGAAAAGGAGGTTTTGTTTATCTTGATCCCCCTTACGATCCTGTTTCTGATACAGCAAGTTTTACCGGATACAACAAAGGCGGTTTTGACAGAAATGAACAGATCCGCCTAAAACAATGTTGCGATGAGTTAACTCGGCGTGGTGTCAAGTTTATGCTCTCCAATTCCGCAACAGAGTTTATCAAAGAACTGTACGGGGAGTATGAAATTACCATAGTAAAAGCGAAACGAGCAATTAACTCTGATGCAAGCAAGCGTGGAGCCATCGAGGAGGTGCTTATCAGGAATTATGGGACTGAATGATACCGCCTGGGAGAACCTTTTTGATAAGTATCACATACTTGCTGAAATTGAAAGAAATGGTCAGTTTACTATTTCAGCCAATCAGATTAAGGAATTTCGTGAGCCGAGGTTGATGACCAAGTTTGACCACAAAGTCAATCTACCAACTATTTTTGCTGAAAATCAATTGGCGATTTTGCCTGTTACTCGTGGCGATTATGTTATCTCGTCATTTTCAGCATACAAAGAGTTTGAGCAACCGTCCACAGATGTTCAGCGAATTTCAATTCCAGCACACATCCAAAGTTTGATGCCTCAATTCCTCGTAAGTGAAGCTATTGCGTTGAACTGTGCAAACGCTTGTGGAATTTTGGAAGATTTTCTGGAAGATGAAGAATTAGTAGCAACAGTTAGTGGGCGTATGAGTTCAGGGGAATTTAACTTTAACATCGATTCTGCATCAGGAACAAGAGCGGTGTCTGTTACTAATTCCCAGATCGAAATCGATGCTGCATACGAAGGAATCAACTATCTTTCCCTATTTGAAGCCAAAAGGGATTTGTCAGATGATTTTCTTGTACGCCAGTTATATTATCCGTTTCGTGTTTGGAGCAACAGGGTTACTAAGATAGTTAAGCCGGTTTTTCTCATTTTTTCTAACGGAATTTTTAATCTCTATCAATACCAATTTGATGACCCGCAGAATTACAATTCGCTCAGATTGGTAAAACAAAAAAACTATGTAATTGCAACGGAGATTTGTCTGTCCGATATTGAAAATCTGTTAGGAACTGTACCTGAGGTTCAAGAGCCAGAGATCTCTTTTCCGCAAGCAGATAGTATGTCCCGCATCATCAACCTTATTGAATTGCTGCATGAAAAGCCGATGACTCGAAACAGCATTACAACGGAATATGCCTTTGATGTACGACAAACAAACTACTATACCGATGCTGGAAGATATTTAGGGCTTATCGATAAGGGACGAGATGAGGATAATAACATTCTGTTCCAGCTTTCAGAAAAAGGGCATCGTATTATGAATCTGGCTTATCGAGAGCGTCAGCTTGCGATAGTTTCACAAATATTGGAACATAAGCCTTTCAGGGAAACGCTTAAACTACATCTTCAAAATGGTGTTATGCCTGACAAAAATACTATTGTGCGAATTATGAAAAACTCAAATTTGTATAATATTGGTGCTGAAAGCACATATTTCAGGCGTTCTTCCACTATTATCGGCTGGACAAACTGGATTTTGAGTATCATTGATGATTAAATAGTCGATGGTATAAATTGTTCCAGAGAGGAGGTGTGGTTGTTATGGCAAATGATCAAAATTCGCAAAGACCCAAAATTCAATCCCATGGCTATAATGGGAGTGAGCCTACTCGTATTTGTCCTAAATGCAAACAAGAAAAACCGCTAAGCGAATTTGGGTTCAGACAAATGGAGAATGGTGAGATTAGAAATCAGTCATGGTGCAAGGACTGTAGATCATCTTACTAAACCTTGTTGGCTTGTCAAGGAGAAGTGGACACCTTGATAAGCAAGGGTTAGAAACATTGCTCCTCTGACCGTCTATCGTAAAAGATAGGCGGTCTTTTTTTGTTCAATCATCAAAAGGAGACGATACACATGAATGAAAAACTGGAAAAGCTGAACCGCCAGAAAACCGCAGCCGAGAAAAAGCTGATTGCCGCCCAGCACAGAGAGAAGCAGCTGGAGCATGAGAGGAAACGCCTGACACGGAGCGAGAGAACCCACCGGCTTTGCACTCGTGCCGGGATGCTGGAGAAGTTTCTGCGTGAGCCTACTCTGCTGACCGATGACGATGTGATGGAACTTCTGACCTTCCTGTTTCACGGCGATGCCGCCCAAAAGAAACTGGACACGCTGATTGAGGAGCGGAGAAAAACGCTGACAATGGACGGCAGCGAGAACCCCTTGTTTTAACAAGGGCGCAATTATACACCGCCTAAAGGTGGTGCATTGCGTTCTGCCGAAAGCCCCTTGCAGGGAGCTGATGATTTCCGCACAGGATAAACCCTCTGCTCCAATCATCCAGTGGAAGCTGCACTTCCCCTGCGCTGGCTAAAGCCAGCTACCCCTTTGCCCCCTGCTGTCCGAAAATCCCTGCCGGACAGGAATTTCCGAACAACAGGAATAGAACCCGATGACCTGACCGCTTGCAGCTTTGCAGACGGTCTTTTGTTTTGCCAAAGGAGATGATGAAGTGGCAAACCCTCATTTTGAAATCAAAATCACGAAGAGGAGCAAACGGCAGTCAGCTGTTGCCGGAGCTGCCTACCAGAGCGGCGAGAATCTGTTTTCCGAGTATGACCAGAAGCACAAAGACTACCGGAAAAAAGTAGGTGTGGTCTACACGGAAATCATGCTGCCGTCCCATGCCCCGCCGGAATACGCCGACCGGGAACAGCTCTGGAACGCAGTGGAAGCCGTTGAAAACCAGTGGAACTCCCAGCTTGCCAGACGGTTTGTGCTGGCACTGCCCAGAGAAGTGCCGGAGGAACTGTATCCCCAGATGGTGCAGGACTACTGCAACCAGTTTTTTGTTTCCAAAGGCATGATTGTTGATTTTGCCATCCATGACCCCAAGCCACCGGGACACAATCCCCATTGTCATGTGATGCTGACCATGCGGGCAATGGACGAGCATGGGAAATGGCTTCCCAAAGCCAGAAAGGTTTATGACCTTGACGAAAACGGTGAGCGTATCCGACTTCCATCTGGGAACTGGAAAAGCCATAAGGAGGACACCGTTGACTGGAACGAGCAGTATCATGGGCAGGAGTGGCGCACCGGCTGGGAAACAGTACAGAACCGTTATCTGGAAATGGTGAACAGCCCTGTCCGTGTCGATCTCCGTTCCTATGAAAAGCAGGGGCTGGACATCATCCCCACCGTCCACATGGGAGCAGCTGTCACACAGATGGAACGCCGTGGCATCCAGACCAATATCGGCAATCTGAATCGGGACATCAAAGCCGCTAACCGCATGATGAGCGTGATCCGCAGCACCATTCAGAATCTGCGTGACTGGATTAGCGATATTCTGGAAGCCCGGAAAGAGCTGCTGGCAGAGAAAAAGCCGGAAACCGCATTCCCTGACCTTATCAATCTTCTGCGGGATTATCTCAATCTGCGAAAAGCAGAACGCCGGGACTGGTCAAGATACGGTCAGCAAAAAGGTGCAACGAAAGATTTACAGTCCTTTGTCAACGCAACCAATTATCTGAAAGACCATGAGATTTTTACGCTGGAGCAGTTGGACAGTGTGCTGGAGGAAGTGAAGCAGAAATCCGGCAGCATCAGCACCGGCATGAGGAAAGCCGAGAGCCGCATGAAAGTGATTACCGGCATCCAGAACGCCATTGCCGATTGTCAACAGCATAAAGCTGTCCATGACAAGTATGTGCGAATCGGCTGGAAAACGGTGCAGTCCGTTTATGCGGAAAGCCACCGGGACGAGCTGGACGCATACAACAAGGCGTACCGTTTTTTGAAAAAGCATGGTGTTGACTTGAATGTTGATCTGGAAGCCCTGCAAGCGGAGTATGAACAGCTGCAAACTTCTCATGCAGAATATACCGGACAGCTGGCGGCGGTACAGGAGGAATTGAAGCCGCTGAAAGAAATCCGTTACTGGGTCAGCAAGGTACTTGTCCCAGAACAGGCAGAGGTCAAAAAGAAACCGGAGCCGAAGCACTCTGTCACTGAGCAAATCAAGGACTATCAGGAGGAATCCAGAAAAAAGGACGAGCAGCACCGGCAGGAGAAAAAACAGAATATGGAACTGTAAGGCATCTGATTTTCAAAAGAAATCAGGTGCCTTTTGTTTTGCCCGGAGGTGATATTTTGAATGTATTTGAAGCGGTCAAACAGAATGTAACCACCAGACAGGCAGCGGAGCTGTACGGCATCCCTGTCAGCAGAAACGGCATGGCGGTCTGCCCTTTTCACAATGACAAAAATCCCAGCATGAAACTGGACAGGCGTTTTCACTGCTTTGGCTGTCAGGCTGATGGGGATGCAGTGGATTTTGTTTCCCGGCTGTTTGAGCTGCCCAGCAAGGATGCCGCCATGAAGCTGGCTGATGATTTGGGGATTGCCTATGACAACAGGCAGAAGCCGACCGTCAAACCCCATATCCGGGAACCTACCCCGGAGCAGAAATACAGGCAGGAAGAAATGCACTGCTACAAAGTCTTATGCGAATACTTCCACCTTCTCCAGGAATGGGAACAGCAGTATGCCCCGCAAACGCCGGAGGATGACCTGCATCCGCTCTTTGTGGAAGCCCTGCAAAGAAAAACCTACACAGAGTATCTGCTGGATAGTTTTCTGGACGGATCGCCGGAAGAACACCGGGAGCTTGTAGCACAGCAAGGAAAAGAGGTGATGAAACTTGAACAGCGAATTGCAGAATGGACAGCAGCTGGAACTCTGCACCGTAGAACAGGTCAGAAGCAGCCTGGAACAGACCGAGAAAGGTAAGGTATCCAATGCCGCAGCCAACTATAAACGGGTGTTTCAGCTTGACCCTCTGCTGAAAGGAGCTATCCGAAAAAATCTGCTGACAGAACGAGTGGATATTGTGAAGCCCCTCGGCTGGTATCGGGACAGCCCGACCCTGACCGATGTGGACATCAAATATCTGCTCTTGTATTTTGAGGAAAACTATGGGCTAAGCATCGAGAAAAAGATACAGGATGCCGTGATGGTAATTGCCAACGAAAACCGCTATCACCCTGTCCGGGATTTTCTCAATGCCTTGCAGTGGGACGGTACGGAGCGCATCCGCTATTGTCTGCACCGTTTTCTGGGAGCTGATGCCGATGATTACACCTGTGAAGCCATGCAGCTGTTTTTGCTGGGAGCAATCTCACGGGCGTTCCGTCCTGGCTGTAAATTTGAAATCATGCTCTGTCTGGTGGGCGGTCAGGGAGCCGGAAAATCCTCATTCTTTCGCCTGCTGGCAGTTCAGGATGACTGGTTTTCCGATGACCTGAAAAAGCTGGACGATGAAAATGTGTACCGCAAGATGCAGGGACACTGGCTGATCGAGATGTCGGAGATGATTGCCACAGCCAATGCCAAGAGCATTGAGGAAATCAAGTCCTTTCTCAGCCGCCAGAAGGAAACCTATAAAGTGCCATACGAAACCCACCCGGCTGACCGAAAACGGCAGTGTGTGTTCTGCGGCACTTCCAACACGCTGGACTTCCTGCCCCTCGACCGCACCGGCAACCGCCGTTTTGTGCCGGTCATGGTACATCCAGAGCTGGCAGAAATCCACATTCTGGACGATGAACCGGCAGCAAGAGCCTATCTCATACAGGTCTGGGCAGAAGCGATGGAGATTTACCGCAGCGGAAACTTCAAGCTCCGGTTCAGCCCGGCAATGAACGAGTATCTGAAAGTCCACCAGCGTGACTTCATGCCGGAGGACACCAAAGCCGGGCAGATCATCGAGTATCTGGAAAAGTGTTCGGATAATATTGTCTGCTCCAAGCAGCTGTTCCGGGAAGCCTTGGGACACAGCTTTGACGAGCCGAAACAATGGGAAATCCGGGAGATCAACGACATTATGAACAACAGCGTGACCGGCTGGAGGGCGTTTTCCAATCCCCGGTACTTCCGCAGCCCCTATGGGCGTCAGAAAGGCTGGGAGCGCATCCAGCTCGACAACGGAGGTGGAGATTTTCAGGAATTAACGCCGGAGGAAGTGGAGCAGCTGGAACTTCCCCCTGAGTGGGTGAAGTAAAAAATCAGTGTCGGTTGCCGTTTTGTTGTCGAGCCGGTTGTCGGTCTGGTTGTCGGGCGAAAGTCTGAAAACCCCTGATTTGATGGGCATTTTCTCTCCCCTGACAACCATGACAACCGACTTTTATAAAAAAAGAAGAAAAAGAAAATAGAGCATCTGCCCGACAGAGTTTTAAGGTTTTCTGATGTCCGTTGTCAGGACTTCGTTGTCAGCCTTTCCTTTGTCGGGCTTTTTTACAGGAGGTGTCGCACATGGAACAGGTAGCAGCCAAAACGAAAGCAGGACAGGCAAGTCCGGCAGGAACATTTAGCATGAAGCTGGGCAAGACCACCTATGTGGTGGGCGTTCATTTCAGCCAGACCGCAAAGGACACGCTGGAGGACAAAATGAAGCGGCTGATGAAGGACGATGTGAAATCATCGAATTTTTGATGCAAAACTCGGTGAGATATTCCCTTTATTTATCTTGACAAAACACTCCCGAAAGGTACAGTCATAAACGAGGTTGGAAAACTTCTTCTTCGTGGTGGATATAGCCTGAAAGCCTTGAACACCATCAATTTCAAGAAGTCAATGCATTACAATCCCTTCGCATATATCCGAAGTGAGAAAGATATTTTGAAACTGGTGAATACTATCATCGCCAATACCAAAGGCGACGGTGAAAAGTCATCAGAAGATTTTTGGGTGAAAGCAGAAAGGCTTCTCTATTGTGCGCTCATTGGATATATCTACTATGAGGCACCTGAATCAGAAAAGAACTTTACAACACTTCTTGAAATGATTAACGCAAGTGAAGCCAAAGAGGATGATGAAGATTATGAATCGCCAATAGATTTGATGTTCAAAAGGCTGGAAAAAAGGGATGCTGAACACTTTGCCGTAAAGCAATACAAAAAGTACAAGCTTGCGGCTGGCAAGACTGCTAAAAGTATCCTTATTTCCTGTGGCGCAAGGCTCGCTCCCTTTGATATCAAAGAGCTTAGAGACCTGATGGCGTATGACGAATTGGAGCTTGATACATTGGGTGATAGGAAGACAGCACTCTTCCTCATCATGAGTGATACAGATACCACTTTCAATTTCGTTATCGCTATATTGCAGAGCCAGCTTTTTAATCTTCTGTGTGATAAGGCAGATGATGTTTACGGAGGAAGGCTGCCGGTTCATGTGAGATGCATACTCGATGAGTTTGCCAACATAGGACAAATACCAAACTTCGATAAACTGATCGCCACCATTAGAAGCCGTGAAATATCGGCTTCTATTATTTTGCAATCGCAAAGCCAGCTTAAGACCATTTACAAGGATGCCGCAGATACCATCGTTGGTAACTGTGACACAACCTTGTTTTTGGGAGGCAAGGAGAAATCGACACTAAAAGAAATCTCTGAACTTCTCGGAAAAGAAACGATAGATAGCTTCAATACTTCTGAGAACAGAGGGACGCAGATTTCTCATGGCCTCAATTATCAAAAATTAGGAAAGGAGTTGATGAGCCAGGACGAAATTGCAGTGATGGACGGAGGCAAGTGTATTTTACAGCTAAGAGGTGTAAGGCCGTTCTTTAGTGACAAGTACGACATTACAAAACACTCACGCTATCAGTATCTTGCTGATGCCGACAAGAAAAATACCTTCGATATGGAAAAGTACATGAAGAAGAAAAAGCAGCTCATTGGGAAGAATGAGGTCTTTGATATGTACGAAGTGAACATATCGGAGAAAACAAATATTTAGCCATTATCGAATACGAAAAAGGAGGAAATTAACTTATGGCATTTTTTAATTCAGCAGTAGGAGTTTTACAGACTCTTGTAATCGCTCTTGGAGCAGGACTTGGTATTTGGGGAGTAATCAACCTTATGGAAGGTTACGGAAATGATAATCCAGGAGCTAATGCTCATGTACGGTAAAGTATCACAAGAAAATTATGTCGAATTGACAGCCGCCTCCGCTATACCGAATAAGGAAATAAAGAGTCCTCAAATTTTGCGCTACTAAATGAAGACGAGCGGAAGTAATCTCCCGCTCGTCAGTAAACTTAACTATGCCATATCAATCCCGCTTCTTTCCCGCCACCGGCACTAAGAACAGCGCGGGCAACAGCAGGAAAGCGGTACAGACCAGCCCCCAGGGTATGGACACCTGCTGGGCTACCAGCCCCACAATAGGCCCGCCGATGATCTGCCCGAAAGAGTCCAGCTGTCCGCTGGTGGAAAAGACTGTGGCGCGCATTTTCTCATCCACATGGTCGTTCATCCAGGCGGCCAGCACAGGCTCCTTGATGGTGCGCATAAGCCCCGCCAGCAGGAACACCAACAACATGAACCAAAAGCTCCGCCCCACCGCGAAGAGAACCAGGCACAGGATATACCCGGCGCTGGTGGACATGACCACACTGGTTCGGCTGACAGTCCCTTTTTTCTCCATGCGGGCGATGAGCAACTGAGAAGCCAGAATACCTAAGCCGCTGCCGATAAGACTGATAACACCGAACCAAGTGACGCTGTTCAGCGGCCCGATAACGGGTATTACCGTGTCATCCAGAAAATGAGCGGTGGAGAGCCGGTCAAAGCCTTCACTGGCAAGTCCCCCGCATAGTGTGATTGCTAAGAGCGCCAGCAACACAGGTGCGCCTTTCACAAAGCCCAGGTTGAGCTTGAACAGGCAGACAAAGTCTTTAAGCAAGCCCTGCCGTTCCTCAATAGCAGGGGAGAAGTTGGTTTCTGGCATGATGCGAACCAACACCAGCCCCAACAACAAGCACAAACTGCCCCCCAAGATGACAGGCATTTGCAGGTTTATGTTTCCCAGCAGTGTGCCCAGCACCACGCCCAGAACGCCGCCGATTTGCCCCATTTGACTGCCCCGCAGGAACACCTTGTCTATGGGTTTGTCCTCTTCCTCCGAGGCAATCCACGCCTCCAGAGCGCCGGTGATGAAGGTATCACCGCAACCCCAGACAACCTGGGCCAGCAGAACCGGCGCGAACCACGGTAGCGCACCCTCCATCAGAAAGCCCAGGCCGTAGAGGAACATTCCAATCAGCACCGAGCGCCGACGGCTATACAAATCCGCCACCACACCGGTGGGTATCTCGAACAGAAAGCAGGAGGTCTCCAGAACCGTCCCTACCAGGACAAGCTGGAAAGCATCCAGCTGCACCACCTCCAGGTGGTACACGATGGAAAGCACTGTGGACATAGAAACCGCCAGGGAAAAGACAAATCGGAACAGCAGGTAGACAGAATATGCCTTTGAATTTTTAGCAAACATGAAGTTTCTGTTTTTGCAGTTTGCCATATGAATACCTCCGATACTGAAATTAGAACAACATGGCTGTTCTTCTTCGCGATATTATAGCAAATGGGCTTTGTGTTGTCAATGTAAAGAGAAGCGAGAGCGAGAGCGAGAGCGAGAGCGAGAGCAAGTTTCTACCACGGTGCCAAAATCCGCAATTCTGCAGTTTTGCCCCTCGCGGGAAACTTGTTGGGGAGTGCCTTCCCCAAACCCTGCTCATGCGCCCTTACGGGCGAGAAAGGAGGTCACACCATGCGAAAGAAATACAACACGCCCCACCGCAGCCGCGTTGTGAAAACCCGGCTGTCCGAAGATGAGTATGCCGACTTCACAGCGCGGCTTGCGCCCTATGGTATCAGCCAGTCCGAATTTCTCCGGCAGGCGATACGGCGGGCGACCATACGCCCGGTTGTCCATGTGTCGTCGGTCAATGACGAGTTGCTTTCCGCTGTCGGGAAGCTGACAGCCGAGTACGGCAGGATCGGCGGCAACCTCAATCAGATTGCCCGGTATCTGAACGAATACGGCGTACCCTACAACACCCTTTCCGGCGAGGTACGCGCCGCCATATCCGACCTTGCCGTCCTCAAGTATGAAGTCCTCAAGAAAGTAGGTGACGCGGTTGGCAACACTCAAGCATATCAACTCTAAAAACGCCGACTACGGAGCCGCCGAGCAATATCTTCTCTTTGAGCATGACGAGTTTACCATGAAGCCCGTCCTTGATGAAACCGGCAGGCTTATCCCCCGCGAGGACTACCGGCTGTCCACGCTGAACTGCGACGGGGAGGATTTTGCCGTTGCGTGTATGCGGGCCAATCTCCGCTATCAGAAAAACCAGCGGCGGGAAGATGTGAAAAGCCACCACTACATCATCAGCTTTGACCCGCGGGACGGGCCGGACAACGGCCTGACCGTAGACCGGGCGCAGGCGTTGGGGGAACAATTCTGTAAAGAGCATTTTCCCGGCCACCAGGCCCTTGTCTGCACCCACCCGGACGGGCATAACCACAGCGGCAACATTCATGTGCATATCGTCATAAACAGCCTGCGGATTGAGGAAGTGCCGTTCCTGCCCTACATGGACAGGCCGGCCGATACGAAAGTCGGCTGCAAGCACCGATGTACCGACGCTGCCCTGCGCTACTTCAAATCCGAAGTCATGGAGATGTGCCACCGGGAGGGGCTTTATCAAATCGACCTCTTGAACGGCAGCAAGAACCGCGTCACCGACCGGGAGTATTGGGCGCAGAAAAAGGGACAGGCCGCGCTGGACAAGCAGAACGCCCCCATGATTGCCGATAGTATCACGCCCCGGCAGACCAAGTTTGAAACGAACAAGGAGAAGCTGCGGCAGACCCTACGGAAAGCCCTTGCCACCGCCGCCAGCTTTGACGAGTTTTCCTCTCTGTTGCTGCAGGAGGGTGTGACCGTCAAGGAGAGCCGGGGGCGGCTTTCCTACCTCACGCCGGACAGGACAAAGCCAATTACCGCCCGGAAGCTGGGCGACGATTTTGACCGCGCCGCTGTCTTTGCCGTTTTAGAGCAAAACGCCGCCAGAGCAGCCGAAGCGCCAGCCAGATCCCCCGATCCCCCACGCACCATAAAAGACCGCTTGCAGGTTGCCAGAGCCGAGATAGCCGCCCCGAAACAGGACGGAGTGCAGCGGCTTGTGGACATTGAGCAGAAAATGGCCGAGGGCAAAGGCCGGGGCTATGAACGCTGGGCGAAGATACACAATCTGAAGCAGGCCGCCAAAACGCTGTCCGTCTACCAGCAATACGGCTTTACTTCCCCGGAGCAGTTAGAAGCCGCCGTTGACACCGCCTATCAGAAAATGCGCCAGACCAGCGGCGAACTGAAAGCACTGGAAACGAAGCTGCAAGGGAAAAAGAAGTTGCAGCGGCAGGTGTTGGCCTACGCCCAGACCAAGGCCGCCCGCGACGGGCTGCGGGCACAGAAATCCGAGAAAGCCCGCGCCGCATACCGGCAGGCCCATGAGAGCGATTTTATCATAGCCGACGCAGCAGCCCGGTATTTCAAGGCGCATGGCATTACCAAGCTGCCCGCCCGGAAAGCGTTGCAGGCCGAGATCGAGCAGCTTATCTCCGAGAAAGACGGCCTGTATAACACCTATCACGAACAGAAACAGCGGTTCAAGGAGTTGCAGACCGTCAAGCGGAACATCGACCAGATTTTGCGCCGGGACGAGCCGCACCGCAGAAAGGAGCAGAGCCATGAGCGATAACCTGCCCCACATGGACTACCGCCAGCACCGGCGGGCGCGGCGGCTGGTACATGAGTGCTGTAACTACGATGAGGGGAACTGCCTGCTATTGGACGACGGGGAGCCTTGCGTGTGCGTCCAGAGCATTTCCTTTTCCCTCATGTGCCACTGGTTCCGTGTGGCTGTCCTGCCCCTTGACGGGGAGCTGGCCGCAGCCCTCTTGTGCCGGGGAAGCCGGAAACGGTGTGCCGTCTGCGGGGCGGCCTTTGTCCCCAAATCCAACCGGGGAAAATACTGCCCCGACTGCGCCGGGCGCATGAAGAAAATCAAAGCCGCCGAGAGAAAGCGGAAACAAAGGCAGAGATGTCACGCTTTAGAGCCTTTCAAACCCGCATAAATCAAGGCTTTTTTCGTGGGTGTCAAAGGGTACGCGATACATTTATCCTTTTCCCCCGGAAACGGCGTTTTAATGCGTGACAATACGCCAAAATCAACCCGAACACAGGGAGGTGATCCTATCGCTGATTATATCAGGGCAGACACGCGGCTGCCCGCCTATCTGCCGTATCCCCGTTTCCTGCTGAAAATGGAGATTTCACAGACCGCCAAGCTGCTGTATTCGCTGCTGTTAGACCGTTCCACCCTCTCCCAGAAAAACAAGTGGCTGGACGACGAGGGCAGGATTTATATTATCTATCCCATCGCGGAGATAGCAGAAATACTGGATAAAGGCAGCACCACCATCAAGGGGGCGCTTAATGAACTGGACACGGCGGGGCTGTTGGAACGGGAACGGGGCGGCTTCTCCGCACCGAACCGGCTTTATGTCAAAGTACCGCCAGTGCCACAGGTACAGTTTTCAGACCAACTGATGGCCGGAAGTCCGCCCCTCATAGAGCCGGAAAACCGTCCTACTGATGGTCAGAAAACCGACCTTATGATGGTCGGAAAACCGTCCCCTAACCAAACTACTATAAACAACCTTACAGAGAGCCAAACAAAGGGAGTGAGTGGGGGGCCGTCCGCGCCCTATGGCCGATATGGAAATATTTTTCTGTCACAGACCGAATACGACGAGTTGCAGGCAGAGTACCCTGACAGGCTGGAACGGTTCATCGAGGAAATGAGCCGCTACCTTGCCGCCAACGGGAAAAGCTACCAGAACTATGCCGCCGCCCTGCGGATATGGGCGGGGAACGACAAAAAGGAAGCCCCTAAAAAGGGCATACCAGACTACTCATGCAAGGAGGGCGAGAGTTTATGAAGAATGAAATCAACGCGGTTTTGGAGAATATGACGACCACCATCCCGGAGCCGGAGGACTACACCGGCGAGGACGGTTTACTGTACTGCGGCAAGTGCCGCAAGCCGAAAGAAGCCTATTTTGCGCCGGATAAGGCCGCTATCTTCGGGCGCGACCGCCACCCGGCAGAGTGCGACTGCCAGAGAACCGCCCGCGAGGAACGGGAAGCCGCCGAAAAGCGGCGCAGACACCTTGACACCGTGGAAGAACTGAAACGCCGGGGCTTTACCGACCCCACCATGCGGGACTGGACTTTCGAGAACGACAACGGCAGGAACCCGCAGACCGGGCTTGCCCGCCGGTATGTGGAGCATTGGGAAGATATGCGGACAGACAATATCGGCTGCCTGTTCTGGGGCGGCGTAGGCACCGGCAAAAGCTACCTTGCAGGCTGTATCGCAAACGCCCTCATGGAGAAAGAAATCCCCGTCCGCATGACGAACTTTGCTCTTATCCTCAATGACCTTGCCGCCAGCTTTGAGGGGCGCAACGAGTACATTTCCCGCCTTTGTCGTTATCCGCTGCTGATCCTTGACGACTTCGGCATGGAACGCGGGACGGAATACGGGCTGGAACAGGTGTTCAATGTGATTGACAGCCGTTACCGCAGCGGCAAGCCGCTGATCGTCACGACCAACCTTACGCTGGACGACCTGCACAACCCGGAGGACACCGCCCATTCCCGGATTTATGACCGCCTGCTTTCCATGTGCGTCCCGGTACGCTTTACCGGCGACAACTTCCGGCAGGAAACCGCCAAGCGGAAAATGGAGAGCATGAAGAAACTGATTACCGACTGAAAGGAGTATTGCCTATGGCAGATAACAAGCAGCACGACACCCGCACCACCCGCCGCCCTGACTGTGTGACGGAAATCCGCATGGGCAATTCCGTCCTTGTCGTGTCCGGCTATTTCAAGAAAGACACCACAACCACAGCCGCCGACAAAATGGCGCGGGTACTGGAAGCGGAAGCCGCTGCTACACAGGAGCCGACTTATCCGGCGTGAACCGGGGCATGGAAAAGCGGCCATGCCAGGGAGCATGACCGCTGGAACGAAAATCGGAAGTGCTTTAGCAATTCTTAATCTCATTCTCTATAAAATAATTTGCAATTTCAAAGGCTTTTATTCTTCTCTTTGCCAATGTGATTTGTGATTTATAACGCTCGGAATTATCCTTTGATTCAAATGTTTTTACTGTTTCTCTTAGCTTGTGCAGAGTTGAATCAATTTGCCTTTTGGCCGCGGTTAATTCATCTATTGTATACTTCATGTTTTCTCCTTTAACTTCTGATTTTTTTGTTAAATCAGAGTATACCACGGAGTTATGAACTTTTCTACTGCAAATATGGGACGACAACCCATACCATAAAAATCGGAAAATTGAAAAGCTGTAAAGAAGCAAATTTAACGCTTTTGCCGCTGTACAGCCCCCGCCGTTCCGTGGTACAATGAAACCACGGAATAGTGGGGCTGGCTGTCGGAAACGGAGGATTTTATGTTAAGACAAGCCACCCAAAACCTCATTACCGCCCTTTATCCGAGATTGTCCCACGAGGATGAATTGCAAGGCGAGAGTAATTCCATATCGAACCAACGCTGAAAATACTGATAAAAACAACCCGCTCTACGAGACGGAAATATCCAATGCAAAATGGTGGGCTTACGATCTGCCGGGAAACACAGGCTGGATAGCTTATATCGTCTGCCTTGTGCTCTGCTTTGCTCGCGGGTTCACTGTGTTTGCCGCAGACGCCTGTATTCCCGCAGCGCTGATGCTGCTCGGCGTGTCGGAGCTTATCAGAGAGCGCATCGCCGGGCTTGACCGCGTTCTTCCGCGGTCATATCTGCTAATGGGCTTCGGCGCGCTCACGCTCGGCGGGGCGCTCGGAGCGGCGGTATCCGTCACCGGGCTGATATTTCTTGAAAAAAGACTGCTGCCCGCACTGATGCTGGCTGGAGGCGCGCTTTGCTGCATCTTCGCCGGACTGCTTTACAGGGGATACCGCAAAAGATGAGGCCGGAGAAACGCAAAATGGAAAAATACCGCATCACCGTCCATGAATTCGGAAAGGAAAACAGCAGCGTCATCGTCATGCTTCACCCGCTTGGCGTCTGGTGGGACATATTCAGCTATGTGATACCGCTCCTCGAAAAGGATTGGCGTCTTGTTATCCCGGCCATGCCCGGGCACGACCCCGACCGACCTGAGCTTGACTTCACCAGCGTGGAAGAGATCGAGGAGCAGGTTACGTATTGGCTGACAGAGCATGGGCTTGACCACGTGAGCTGCCTTTACGGCTGCTCGATGGGAGGCGGGCTTGTCACACGGATGCTGGCCTCACACAGGATAGAGACCGACTGCGCCGTCATTGACGCCGGGATTACGCCTTATCAACTTCCGAAGCCGTTCACGTGGGTCATCGGCGCGCGTGATTGGCTCATCATGGAACTTGGCAAGCATATGAGTGTCAAGGCGCTCGGCGGGATGGTGGATACCTCCAAATACACCATGGAGGATCTGCAGTATATCAAAAGAGTCTTTTCCGGTATGAGCTCAAGAACCATCTGGCGCGCGTTTTACTCAGCCAACAACTATTCCATGCCCGATCCGGTACCGAAACTCTCCTGTCCCGTCCGATATTGGTACGGCGACGCGGAAAAGAAGGCGCGCAAATGGGATATCGCCTACATAAAAAAGGTCTTCCCCGATACTGTCTTCGTAGAGCACAAGGGACAGGATCACGCCGAATATTTTTTGCTGCATCCGGAAGATTTTTGCAGGGAGCTGACCGATTTCATCCGCACAGAGGGAGGCCAAAATCACCTTTGAAATTATTTTGCCGGGTGTCCGGTCAGAAAAGAGCTCTCCGTTTCAGGCGGAGCACCATAAGGAAGCATCAACAAAATATGGCTTGTGCCTGATAGACGGAAAAACAGAAAACGCTATGTAGATTGGTAAATCCATTTACATAGCGTTTTTTCTTTGCACCTATTTGATTTTCAGCGTTCTTTGAACGCGCAGCCGTCACCGAAGGTGGCGATCTTAAGGGGTTTGGGAAATAGTCGCCAACAAGCATCTTTGTGAGGCCAGGCCATCGGCCCACCTCGCAAAAATTCACAAACTTGTACAGGTTTGCATCGCTTGCCACCTTGAAAAATTTATGATCACGGGCGTCTTTTCGACAAAAAATCGCAAAAACTGTTTTGCGGTCCTTGAAACTATCCTGATATTCGGATATAATGTATTATGTATTTTTATATTCACCGGAGGCTGGTATGAAAGGCTATATGTCGGCGCGTGAGGCGTCATATAAATGGGGCGTATCAGAGAGCCGTGTGCATAAGCTCTGCCAGGCGGGGCGCATTCCCGGTCTGGAACGTTTCGGTCGCTCGTGGGTGATACCTGCCGACGCAAAAAAGCCTGAAGATCCACGCAGAACAGGAGGTGATTCGCTTGCCGGAAAAAGATGATTTTCTATACAGCCGCTTCCTTAACGGCGACACCGCTTCTTACGATGCGCTCATGCTCCGTTACGGGGACAGCCTGACGATCTATTTGCAGGCGATCCTCCACGACTGGCAGGACGCCGAGGATATGATGGTCGAGGCGTTCGCCCGCATCATGGTCAAGAAACCGCAGATCAAGGAAGGCTCCTTCAAGGCGTATCTGTTCAAAACCGCCCGCAATCTGGCGCTTCGCTTATCGTCAAAGAAACGCGCGGATATTTTCAGTCTGGACGATTTGGCTTATGAGCCCGTCGCAAGCGAATACATAGAGGAACACCTGGCGGCAGAAGAACAAAAGAGGGTTTTGCACCTCTGCCTTGACCGTATCGATCCGATACTGAAAGAGGCGCTGTGGCTGATCTGTTTTGAAGACATGAGCTACGCCGAAGCAGCGGAAATTATGAAGGTCAACACAAAGAAAATAGACCATCTCCTGACACGGGCGAAACAAAAGCTCCGTGAAGAACTGTTGAAGGAAGGGATCAATCATGCGCACGAATGATGAGCGGCTTGCCGCACTGCATAAAAGAGCCGGTGAAATCAAAAAGGAAAACAGAAAGCGCCGGGTACGGCTGATCCAGTTTACAAGCTGCGCTGCCTGCTTTTTGCTTGTGATCGGGCTTGCCCTTTGGATGCCCGTAACAGAAGGAATGCCCCTGTCGAGCGGCACGGACAGCATGAGCGCCAGCATCTTTTCCGGCAGCGAATATCTTGGCTATATCGTGATCGGCATTGTGGCGTTTTTGCTGGGATGCGCAGTAACAGTATTCTGCTTCCGTTTGAAAAAATGGCAGAAGGACAAAGAAAACGAGGATGACGCCTATGATCGAAACGATTGAAAACGCCGTACAGCTTGGCGTGGCGCTGATCCTCGCCATTGCTTCCGCAGGTCTTACCTATCGGAGAAAAAGCAAAGCCTACGGCACCCTTGCGCTTTTCTATGCCGCCATCGCGCTGGGCGATCTGTACTGGCTTTTGTATCTGGGCTTTTACCGCGTCACGCCGCAGTATTCCTATATCTCGGAGGTGGCATGGTATGCAGCCTGGCTGTTCCTGCTTTTGCTTTTGCGGCAGGTGCAGGGAGAAAGACCCCTTGGCAGGCACCCCATGCTTTGGCTTATCCCGGTCTTTACCGGGGGTATGTGCATCTTTTACATGCGCTGGGGCGATCATGTCGGCAATCTGATCTCCGCCGTTTTCATGACGCTTTTGCTCTGGCGCGCCCTGCCGGGATGCTTTACGAAAGAAAGCGGAAGCAGCGCAAAAAGGTGGTTTTCCATCGCCGTGGCCATCTTCTGCCTTGTCGAATATATCATGTGGACGCTCTCCTGCTTCTTTGGCGGCGATACCCTCGCAAATCCGTACTTATGGTTTGACGCTCTCTATACCGTTTGCATTGCGCTCATCTTTCCGGCGCTCGGAAAGGCGGTGCGGGAATGAATTATATCGAAAACATCTACATCTGCATTGCCGCGCCGCTGATCGTGTCCATCCTCTGCCTCAGGGGAAGGCGCAGACGGTCCATGCTGTTTTTCCTCGGCGGGATGACCGCCTGTCTTGCCGCCTCCTATATCAGCACCTTCCTTGCCATGCTGCACGGCGCGGATATGACTCTGGCGTCCATCGAGATCTCCCCTATGGTGGAGGAGGTCTTGAAGCTCGCTCCCGTGCTGTTCTATCTTTTGGTGCTGGAGCCGGAAAAGGAGGATATCATGGGTACCATGATCATGGTGTCCGTGGGCTTTGCCACCTTTGAAAACGTGTGCTATCTGACCGGAAACGGCTCGGCCCAGCTTTTGCACCTTCTGATCCGTGGCTTCGGCACGGGAGCCATGCACGTGGTCAGCGGCATGATCGTAGGCATGGTGCTTTATTACCTCTGGGACAGGTTGTATCTTCGCTTTGCCGGGACAGCGGGACTTCTGGCCCTTGCCATCACCTATCACGCCATCTATAATCTGCTGGTGGCACAGAGCGGCGCGGCGGCGCGTATCGGCTATATCCTCCCCATGCTGACGGTGCTGCTTGCGCTGACCTTCGGGCGAAAGCGCCTAAAGAATCTGGCGCGCTGAAACAAAATAGACCCTTCGGAACAGGCTGCTTTGATATGAGCGGCCTGTTCTTTTTGCGCCCGAAAAAATTTTTTTGAGTTTTTTTCAAAAAAAGCGGGGAATTTTCGGATTTCATGTATCTATATAAGTGAAAGTGATTTTTCAAACTGAATTTTGGAAAAAGGAGGGAATACCTTGTGAGAACGGCAGAGGAAAGGCTTGCGCTTCTTCACAGGCGGGCCGACCTTCTGGAAAAGAAAAAGGAGCTGGCTTTGGTGAGACTTCTCGGCGGCGTGTCCGGCAGCCTTGCGGTCTGCCTGCTGGCGCTGTTTACGCTGTTCGGACAAGGCGGGCATGGAATCGCCTCATCCGGCTACGCGGCGACCTCCCTTTTGTCGGAAAATGCCGGAGGCTATGTACTGGCGGCGCTGATCGCCTTTGCGCTGGGCGTTGTGGTGACGGTGATGCTCCACAAGCGCAGGCGACGAACAGGGCCGGACCGGCATAACCCGGAAGAAGAATGATTTTTCGTCATCAATAAAATGATCTAAGAAAGGATAGGATCGAGATATGAAAACAAAAAACAGATTATTTGCCATGCTGATCGCATTGATACTGATGGCGGGACTGTTCCCTGTTCAGGCAAAGGCCGAAAAAACCAAGCTCATTGTTACAGCGATAGACCAGACATACACCTATAACGGATTGATACAGGGCGAGGGTGATACGATCTATGCGGATCCGGCTCAAATCGCTCAAAAGGTGCGGGTAGAGGGCCTGAATGCGGGTGACTATATCTCTGTCGTCATGATTTTCAGTCAGGGGACCGAGGCCGGGAAGTATGGCATCACGGTTGGACCTATGTTGGGCGTGAGAAACAGTAATAACGAAAATGTGAAAGACAACTACGACATCGAGTTCGTGACGGGCACAATGACCATCGAGCCGGCGGCGCTCACCGTCACCACAGGCTCCGCTTCGAAGGCCTATGACGGCATGCCTCTTGAGGAAGGAACCGCCACCATAGAAGGTTTTATAAAGAACGATACGGCGACTGTAAAAGCGACCGGCTCCAGGACCGATGCAGGCACATCTGACAACACCTACGAAATCGAATGGGGCGAGACAAAAGCGAGCAACTACAAGATCGTTGAAAAGCTCGGAACGCTGACTGTAACCCCTGTAGAAGCCAGTATCACGGTGTACAGCGCATCCAAGATGCAGGGCAAGGCCGACCCGGACTTCACCGGCAGTGTTGAAGGACTCGTTGCCGAGGGCGACCTGGGAGAAGTCGAATACGTCCGCATCGGCACAGACGAGGCGCCAGGCGACTATGCGGGCGTGCTCGATGCAGTATATAAGGCAAACCCGAACTACAACGTGACTGTGACAAAGGGCAATTTCACCATCACGCCGGTTACCATAACCGGAATCAAACTAAACAGTGACAACGCCAAGAAGGTTTATAACGAGGGCGACGAGCTGGATTTGGCCAGCATGAAGCTGGAGGTCAGCAGATCCGACGGTAGCAAGGATACGGTCGCCGTCACGGAGGACATGGTCACCGGCTTCGACAGCGGCAAGACCGGCAAGCAGATCATTACCGTGACCTATGAGAGCTTCACCGATACCTGCGAGGTGGAGGTCAAGGCGAAGACGAATCCGCCGACGCCGCCCGCGATAAGCTATGCTGCAAAAGACAGCCTCGGAAACACTATTCAGTCCGTCACCTGGCAGAAGGGCAGCAGAAATACCATGGACATCACGATCAAGCGCAGTGAGGACGACAGCCTGACCTTCGGCAATTTCGCAAGCCTTGAGATCGGCGGCAAAACCGTTGACGCAAGGTATTATACCGCGGCGGAGGGCAGCCTGAAGCTGACTGTCAAGCCTGAATATCTGGAGACGCTTTCGGTTGGAGAGCACACCATTAAGGTGAGTTTTGACGACGGCAGCGCTGCGGTGAAGCTGAAGGTGCTCGCAGCCAACGCCGGCGGCAACCCGGAAATAGACTCCGGTAAACCCGCTCCGAATACCGGCGACGAGAGCAATCGCGCGCTTTGGAGCAGTATCATGCTCATATCGCTGACAGTGATGGTCGTCCTTATGCTGCCGACCCGGAAAACAAAAGCCGAAAAGTGATATTTCCACAGAAGGAAAACAAGATATTATCAAGGGCGGCGAGGCGTTTTCATCCCCGCCGCCCGATTTGTTTCCACGAAAGGTGACGATATAAAATATGACCTTGAAATAGAAACACCTCTGTGACAGGCTACAGCAAAACAGCTTTCAATGAGCTGCCCAACCGGACGGTGATCCACAATCCCGAACGAGCGGGAGGACAAAAGCACGCCGCCTTATGAGCGTTGACATATGAAAACAAGATAAAACCAAGTAAAATCAACGCTTTTAAGGGCAGAGGGCAAACAGGTTGTCTGTGAAAACTGAATAACCGAGCGAAAAGGGATGTTTCTATCAAGGAGCATCCCTTTTCGTATGCCAGGACGCCGCAGATTTTCGTTCAAGAATGTCTGCGGCTTTTTCATGCCCGAAACCAAAAACCAAGCAAGGAGGTGCACACCCTATGGCAGTTTTTCGTGTGGAAAAGAACAGCGGCTATACCGTTATGTCCAACCATCATCTGCGCAACAAGGAACTGACCCTAAAGGCAAAGGGGCTGCTATCGCAAATGCTGTCCCTGCCGGATGACTGGGACTATACGCTGAAAGGTCTTGCCTTTATCAACCGGGAGCAGATCGACGCGATCCGCGAGGCGGTAAAGGAGCTGGAAACAGCCGGATATATCGTCCGGTCAAGAGAACGCGACGAGAAAGGACGGCTGCGCGGCGCGGACTATGTGATCTATGAAACGCCGCAGCCAGAATCGGATTTACCTACGTTGGAAAATCCAACATTGGATAATCCAACGCAATTAAATAAAGATATACAAAGAACTGTCTTATCAAAAAAGAAAAATCAAATACGGATGTATCAACTACCGATTCCATTCCTTTCCCTTATGAAAGTTAACGTGGCTTTGAAAACATTTTTTGACCGATCCGTGACAACGGCACGTTGCTTTTCTCAAAAATAATGTGCAAGCGTCGGAACCGTCACAGACTCTTGTCCTGCTCCATACCGCGAGCTGGGGACAAAATGCTGTCCACGTTCCGCCTGACGGCATCGTATTCCCGCAGCCGATTTTTCAGTTTGTCATAGTCTGCATATAGCTTCTCCTTTTCTCCCGTCAGGCGGGCGTAGTCCTCTTTCAACTTTGCTGCATCCGGCAGCTTGCCGGTGACGCCCGCATCTTTCAGGGCGGCGGTGGTTTGCGCTCCGCTGTCCTGCAGCTCCGCGATTTTGTCCTCCAAGTCCGTGTACTTTCCGATCCCGTTATGATCCAGAAATGCCATCGTCCGGGCGGCGCGTTTCAGGTTTTCAATCTTTGCCCAGCGTTCATAGCCCGCCGATTGCTGCGCCTTGATGCTGTTCTCTATGTCGATCATCAGGGAAATGCCGCCGCGCTCCTGCTTCGGCGTTTTCAAAATGACCTTGCCCTTGATACGCTCGGCTATAGCTTCCTCGGTGTAGGCTGCGCCCAGCGTCTTTGTGCGTGTGAAGCGTTCCTGTCCGGGTGCGCGGAAGGAGATATACTTCCCACGCTTTACCTCGTAGCCCTCGGCTTCCAGACGGCGCAGCAGGTCGTCCAGATCGGCAGCGGCGGGAATGAGCCGATCAATGGCCGCTTTCAGCTTTGCCTTGTAGCTTGTCCCTTTTTGCTGCGCGTTCCACTCGGCGTATTGCTTGCCGCGCTCCGCACCGGGGATCACGACGGACAGCCCGTTTTCCTGACACAGCCTGTCGCTGGCGCGGCGGATTTCTCCGTAGCTTTTTCGGTTGGAGATATACTTTTTGTGCGCGGCAAAGTCCACGGCGCAAAACAGGATGTGATTGTGTACGTGCCCCTTGTCAATGTGGGTGGCGATCACATACTCGTATTTTCCGCCGAGGATTTCATCGGCAAGCTGCTTGCCGATCTCGTGGGCTTTCTCATAGTCCACTTCTCCCGGCGAAAAGGCCTGTATCAGGTGATGAGCAAGATTGTTCCCCTTGTTCATGGCCTGTCTGCGGGTAAACTCAAACTCAATATCCGCTGTTTCGATGGAGCAGCCGAAGAAGGACACCAGCAGCTTTTCGTCGGTCTTTGCCGGGTTGGTGATATAGTCCAACGCTTTCTTTAAGGTGCTTTTAACAGGATGGATCTTTGTGACTGCCATATCTCTGTCAACGCCCCCTTTATGTCCTCGATGTCCTGCGCATACAGCGTCCCCGTGGCATTGACGCGCCGGGCGATCTGGTTGATATTCCTGCCGATCTTTTGCAGCTCGGCGGTGTGTGCCTTTACGTCGCTGTAATCCATTTTCACTACATAGCCGTCTATGAGCATATTGCGGGCATACACGGAGAAGCAGCCCGTTCCCATCTGCTGCATTTTCCGCTGGATCATGGCGCGTTCCTCCGCCGTCACCGGGACGCGCAGCACAATGTTTCGTTTTCGTACCGCCATTCTTTCACCTTCCTTTCCGTTCGCGTAATACGGGTTTGGGACTATCCCAACAAGCAGAAATGCGAGGCGCAGGGGCGCGGCATTTTGGGACGTGTGGCTACACTCCCTATGCTTGCTACGGTATCTTCCCCTACTCCCTACAACGAACGGAAACGGCTTTTTGCCAAAGATAAGCGTCCGAGATGAAAAAAATTTACAATCAACCCGCCGAAAATTTCCCATACCCCTTGTAAAACGCGGAAAAATCGTGTATAGTATGAGGTGATATGAGGCATATCACCGAGGCGATCATGATCGGTGATTAGATTTTTACACCCGGCAAGCGGGATAAAGCGAGGCGGATACCCATGCGAGACGTAGCGAAACTGACGCCGGATCAGCTCAAGCGGCGGCAATCCTTTCTGGAACACGGCTTTGAGATGTTTTCTTCAAGGAGCATTGAGGCGGTTTACCTGCCGGACGTGGCGAAGGCCAGCGGGCACGGCATTGCGACGCTGTACCGCTATTTCAGCACCAAGGCCGAATTTGCCCTGGCGGTTGCCGAGTGGAAATGGGGCGAGTTCTTCCGGGAGAACCGCAAGCGCAGCCCCATCCACAATCTTGAGGACAAGACGGCGGCGGATATGCTGGACTTCTATCTGGAATCCTTTTTGGAGCTGTACCGCAAGCACAAGGCGCTGCTGCGCTTCAACCAGCTATTCAACATCTACATCCGCGCGGAGAACATCGACACCGGCACCGTGGACGCCTATCGCGGCCTGATGCAGCCCATCGTCGAGTATTTCCATGTGATGTACGAAAAGGCAAAGCAGGACGGCACCGTCCGCACCGATGTTTCGGAAACGGAAATGCTCTCCACCACCATCCACCTGATGCTGGCGGCGGTGACGCGCTACGCGGTGGGGCTGGTGTATCAGCCGGAGGACGGCTTTGATGCGGAGCAGGAATTGGAAGCCCAAAAGAGAATGCTCTATCGGGAATTTACCACGCGGTAGAAAATGCGGAAATGTATCGGAGAAATACCATGAAACCCATTGACAAAACGGCGAAAATGTGCATAATCGCTGCAAGCGGAGCGGAACGGATAAGGGTAGCCATACCCTTTTCTCCGCGCGCCTTTATAACGGAATACACCAAGCGCAACGACAACGCGGGGGCGGTTTGCCCCGCCGGGTCGCTGCGCTTTTTTGCGTGAACGGGGGTGGTTTTTCGTGAGCTTCCTCCACTTTGCCAGCCGGGACGATCCGCGGCCCGGAGCCTGTTTGAACCCACTCCAAAATCCTGAACGAAACGAGGTAAGGATATGAAAAAGAACGCCAACAGAGCATTGAGCATGCTGCTTGCGCTCATTATGATTGTCGGGCTTCTGCCAATCAGCGCCTTCGCGGAAAACGATGCTCCGACCACGGGCACGGACATTGCCATCGAGAACATGGACGGCAAGGAAGAAGATACCGCTAAGGAGAGCGCTTCACCCTCCGATCCGGGCGAGCTGCCGGGATCAGACGAGGACAAGGAGCAAGGCGATAACAAGGGCGGCGAGGATAAAACCGCCGAGAGCAATCCGTCGCCGGAGCCCGCAAGCTATACCCTCACCCTCAAGGCCGATCCCGCCGAGGGCGGCACGGTAGAGGGCGGCGGGAGCTATGACGCGGGCACGGAAGTCACCGTCAAGGCCACGGCCAATGACGGCTATGTCTTCACGGGCTGGTACGTGGAGCCGGAGGAGCAGAGGGACGCGGAGGAACGCCGCGACGAGGACAGGCGCAGCGAGGACGCGGAATACACCTTTACGCTCAACGCAGACCTGACGCTCTGCGCGGTGTTTACGCAGCAGCCGCAGCCGGATGAACAGACGCCCGCCACACCAACGGACGGCGAACCCGGCGAGAATACGGACGAGGTATCCGGCGATACGGGGGACGGCGCAGCAGGCGGGAAGCGGGAAGCCCCCGCAGGCGAGACCTTCACCGTCACCTTCGATACAAACGGTCACGGAACAGCCCCTGCTTCCGTTACCGTGGAGGACGGCGCTACCATCACCGCGCCCAAAGCACCGGAAGCGGCCGGTTTTATCTTCACCGGCTGGTACACGGAGCCGGAAACAAAGAATATCTGGAATTTCGGAAAAGACACGGTAACCGGTAATCTCACGCTTTACGCGGGCTGGGAGGAAGCGCCCGCTCTGGCCCTGCGCGGCATGTCCGCCGCGCCCGCGCTGCGCGACGGCGCCAAGGGCGTCAAATACAACATCAACGTGGTAAAGAACATCCCCGGAGGCGAGTTCTGGCTCTCATGGATCAATGATGAAATGTATCCCAAAGAGCATAAGGCAGAAGTTGCTTCGCTTGTCTATTGCCATGTGAAAGAGGACAGTGGATGGTTCTTTGTGGGAGCTATTATGGAGGGAGGAGGAGAAACAAGACCCCTGGGAAGACTGGGTGCGGGAGATAAGTTGTGTGTGGCGTTCCATATGCCGGCCCATGATGTAACGATCACGCCCTGTTTTGTCCGTGCCTCAAACGGCACAGGCGTAAACGGATACGAGCTAAATTTCGTGTACGATTCGTCCCAGGGAGCAATGGTAAGAGACGCAAATAACCGGCCAAGAGCTCCCGAAGGGGACGGCGTCAGCGTTTTCGCATCTCCACGGGATGGCTATACGGTGGATCAGGTCCGGATCTGGGATACGAGCAACAACAGGGAGGTCCCCATCGAGACGCTATGGCCTTCTGGCATACGCGGCGATAATATGTACGCCTTCACTTTCCAGATGCCCAAAGGCAACGTGGAGGTCCGGGTGAGCTTCAAGCGCCTGGAGGGCTGGCGCGCGTTGAGCTGCTCCGTCGGGGAACACGGCAGCGTGCGCCTGATCGGAAGAAACGAGAGCATCAAGGACGAGGGCAGCGGCCCGACCACCCTGTACATGGCGGAAGAACCCGGGCGGCATTGCAGGCTCGAGATCATCCCGGATAGCGGCTACGAGCTCGGCGAGGTCCGCTTCACCAACGCCGCGTATTCCTCTTATGTCCAGGGCGAGACCACGGAGAGAACCTACTATTTCGATATGCCCGACAAGGAGGCGCAGATTTCGGTCTCCTTTGTCCCTGGCAGCTATCACCGGGCGACCTTGACCATGTCCGGACCGGGGAATGGTGCAACCCTATACAGCAAAGGCGGGACGCAACAGATCCGGGTCAACGCCTCCGGCGCAACGGACTATAAAGAGATACAAACAGGTACAGAACTCTATGTATTGGCTGGTTATGGTGGGGAAAACTTTGTAAAGTCCATTACCGTCACACGGAAATCAGGTCAGTCCTTTACTGTGGAGCAGGGAGAAAGCTTCCTCATGCCGCCGGAGGCTGTCACGATCAGGGTGCTGGTTGCAGAGCTAACGGCTCCGGTTATACTGACAGACTCCTTACCTGAGGGAACGGTAAGGAAAGCGTATGAAGTATATTTGGAATCCAACCCACCGGCGAAGCCCACGGGTTTCTTTTCAGTCTACAAGCCGGCATGGGAGATATCATCGGGGAGTTTGCCGTCGGGGCTAAACCTGGACAACTATAGTGATGGGATAGCACGGATTAAGGGCATACCGGTACAGGCGGGACGCTATACCTTTACGGTGACCGCAAGTAACGAGAAGGGCAGCGGCAGCAAGCAGTTCACGCTGGTCATCAAGGACCCGACCTATTATGATGTGACGGTGAGCAGAATGCCCGAAAACGGCGGGACGGTTTCGGGCGCGGGACGCTATGCCGAAGACAGCCGGGTGCTGCTGTCGGCAAAGCCGGAGGAGGGCTTTGCGTTTGGCGGCTGGTATCAGGGGATCACCCTCCTCAGCGATCAGGCGAAGGATTATGAGCTGACGGACGCGATTAAGCGCGCCTACGAGCTCGAGGCGGTCTTTTACCCGCTGCAGCCGTTCTCCGTCGCCCTGCGCACGGCGGACAGCACGATGGGAAAGGTCTCCCTCACGGTAAACGGCGGCGCGGCGCAGACGGGCGAGAGCATCAGTCAGACCCTTTACGAGGGGAGCAGCGTAAGCTTTGAGGCGATCCCGGAGACGGGCTATGCCTTTAAGGAATGGCGCGGCGCGAGCGGCCTTGCCAATCCGCACAGCGTCAGCTATTTGGATCAGGCCTACGACCTGACGGCGGTGTTCGTAAAGCCCTATCCCCTCTGGATCGGCGACACGCAGGTGGACTCCTCCAACCTGGATAACATCCTGGGTCAGACCGACAGCCAGGGCAGACCCACCGCGTCCTATGACCCGGCCACCAAGACCCTGACGCTGCATAACCCCACGATCAGCGGGGCGCATGACCGGGCGAGGATCTACAGCGAGGATTCACTGACGATCAGCGGCGAGCTCACAATCGGCAGCAGCGACCGAGGCGTCGCGGTTTACACGAGAGGAGACGGGGCGCTCAATACCCTGACGATCGCCGCGGGGTCAAGCATCGCAATCACATCCGACAATGAAGCGATCTATGCCGAAAGAGCCGATGTGCATATCAAGGGCGGCACACTCACGGCAGCATCGGGCTACCGCGCCGTCAACATAAAATACCGCGGCAATTTCATCATGGACGGCGGCGACGTGTCCCTTTCCGCGCCGAATATCGCCCTGATTGCGTGGAAAGGCGGCTCCAGCCAGACGCCTTATTCCGGCGAGCACTGCATCACCGTGGGCGGCGGCGTGATCCGGGCCTATTCCGAAACGGAAGATCCGTTCCTGGCGGGGGACGGGGTCATCAGCTATCCCGCCAACTACCGGGCCGTTGACGCGGAGAACAATGTTTTGACCCTCGGCAGCAATCAAAGCAGCTTCGGGGTGAAAGGCACGACGATCACCATCGAGCCGAAGCCGCAGCTCACCGGCTTCGAGATCAGCTTCAACATCGTCAACGGCACATGGGAGGGCGGCACGGCGCAGAAAACCGTGACGCTTGCCGAGAACAGCACGATCCAGGCCGGCGACGTACCCAAGCCCCAGCCGGCGAGCGGCTATGGCGTCGGCGCGTGGGACGTCAACCCCGTGGGCCAGAGCGTGACCGGCAACGCGACCTATACCTGGAGCTACTTCCATTACAAGGTCGACTACGATACCCAGGGCATGGGCACGGCCCCCGCGCAGACGCAGAGCATCAACAGCGGCAGCAGCGCCAACGGCAGCCCCGACGTGGAGTGGTACGGCAGCGCGGCAGAAGTTCCTATGCTCAGCGGGGACGATCGCTTCCGCGTGTACGACGCCCAGGGTCTGATCTGGTTCACCGACCCCAATGACGACAGCAGCGCCGTAAAACCGGATACGCCGATCGGCGGGGATACGACGCTCTACTGCATGTGGGTGAGGGGCGACAAGGTCGTGGACGCGGTGAGCCTCAGCGTCTTCCCCAAGGCGGGCGACCCGATCCCGCAAAACCACTGGTATCCGGGCGGCGAATGGGGCGAGCTGAGCGCGCAGTTTGTGCGCGCCAACGGCACGGATTATGAGATCGGCGCGGTCAACTGGGACCCGGACGGCGATACGACCTTCAAGCAAGGAAAAACCTATGAGCTGCGCGTCCAGGTCTCGACCGGCGACACGGAGAGCAGCCGGACCTTCCTCAAGGGCCACGCCACGGTGAAGCTGGACAGCAATTATGCGATCACCAACCCCGAGGTCTGCTACGCCCTGAGCGTCGACGGCGCGGCGAGCGCCAAGATCGACTATGTCAATCCCACGGAGAGCTTCGTGACCATCAAGTATACCGTGCCCGCCCCGTCAGTGAGCAAGCCCGTCAACGTCACCGTCACGGGCAAGACGGCCAGTGCGGACTACGACGGCACGGAGAAGAGCGTCAGCGGCTTTAGCTTCACTGCCAAGGACAGCGACGACGGCGACGTGAGCGGCGTCACGGTCACGCTCAAGAGCGCCCACGCGGACGCGGCCAGCATCGCAAAGACCGACGCCGGCGCATACGGCATGGGCCTCCAGGCGGAGTACTTCGACGTCACGCTGCCGGACGGCTATACGCTCGGTACGGTCACGGTGAAAGATGGCAAGCTGACGATCGCGCCCGCCGACATCTCCACGGCAACGGTCAAGATCGAGGATCTGGCTTATAACAGCTCTGGGGTATGGCCCGAGCCGACGGTCACATGGAACGGGATAACGCTCCAGAAGGGCAGCGACTACGACGTGGTCTGCGGTCAAGACGTCAACGTCGGCGACAAGACGGCAACGATCACCGGCAAGGGCAACTACACGGGCAAGATCACGGCTCCCTTCAAGGTCATACCGCTCGACGCCTCCGACTTCGAGGTAATCATCGAGCCCGAGACCGTGGAGTACAACGGACAACCGTGGACTTTTGTTGCCGGCATGGCTGACCTTGGTCAGAACAAGATCTCGGTCGCCGTCTCAAAGTACTTCTCGTCAACGCCGCTCGAGTCGCCGAGGGACTTTGATTTGAGCTGGTCCGACAGCACAGAGCCCGGCACGGTCACGGTCACCGCAACGATGAAAGGCAACTACACGGGCAGTGCGACCGGGACATTCCGTATTGTTGATCCCGCGCAGCCGCCGCAGGGGACCGTGGAGGCCGATCCCGCCAGCCTGACCTTCGACCCGGCAGAGCACGGCTACGGCACGATCTCCCCAAAGCCTCTCACGCTGCGAAACGGTACGTCGGGGAGCGTCACCGTCAAGTCCCTTGACGGTCTGACAGCTTTTGAGGCCACGCCTCTCAACGCTGCCGCCCAGCCCGTCAGCCTGCCTTTCACGCTTCCGGCAGGCGAGAGCATGAACATCGCCGTTAACCCCAAAAGCGGGCTTTCGGCGGGCACGCATAGCGAAACGCTGACCATTGCCTACAACGACGGCACGGATCAGACGCTTTCCGTCGCGCTGAGCTTCACCGTCACGGGCACGCCGCCACAGCCGACAACCAAGCACACCGTGACCTACATCGTGGTCAACGGCACCTGGGCAGACGGTACGACAACGCCGAAGACCGAGGAGGTCGAGGACGGACAAAGCCCCACGCAGATTCCAACGGGTATGCTCCCCGCCGAGAACTACGAAGGCGGCGCGTGGAGCCCTGACCCCAATGGCGCGACGATCACGGGCGATACGACCTTCACCTACACCTTCGACGTCAAAAATCTGGATGTGGTAGGCATCGTGAATTGGGATGGCGATGACAACCAGCAGGACAAGCGCCCTGAGAAAATCATGGTGCGTCTGCTGGCCAATAACACGGAGCACGCATCACAAGAGGTGAAAGCAGGCCCAAGCGGCCTCTGGACGTTCAGATTCGACAACCTCCCCGCCTCCGATGCGCAGGGTGCCATCGACTATACGATCACCGTCGATGAGATTCCGGAGTACACGACCAAGGTGGAAAAGGTGTCTGGCACGCAGTTTGTTGTCACGAACACGCTGAATGGCACCGTGAAACCCAAGCATACCGTGACCTACAATGTGATCAACGGCACCTGGGCGGACGGATCGAATGGCCCGAAGACCGAGGAGGTCGAGGACGGACAGAGCCCCACGCAGATACCCACCGGCATGATCGCCTCCGAAGGTTTCGAGGGCGGCGCATGGAGCCCCAACCCAAGCGGCGCGACGATCACCGACACGGCGAGCTTCACCTACACCTTCACGGCGAAGCAAAACCCGCCTGGGCCTGTCACTGTGACCGGGATCAAGCTCAACAGCAACGGCGCCAAGAAGGTTTACACCGAGGGCGAGGCGCTGGATGTGACCGGCCTGACGCTGGAAGTGAGCAAGTCTGACGGCAGCAAGTCAACGGTCGACGTTACAGCGGCTATGATCTCCGGATTCGACAGCAGCAAAACCGGTAAGCAGACCCTGACCGTGAGATACGAGGGCTTCACCGCTACCTACGAGGTGGAGGTCAAGGCGAAGACGAATCCGCCCGTGACCACCTCTACCATCAGCTATAACTTGAACGGCGGTACGCTGAACGGCAAGACGGGAACCGTGACGATCCAGGCGGAGAACGGCACGACCATCACGCTTCCCGCTCCCACAAGAGAGGGTTACACCTTCGATTACTGGGAGGGTTCCCGTTACAACGCGGGCGACAGCTACACCGTAAACGGCGATCATACCTTTACGGCACAGTGGAAGAAGAACAGCACGACGCCTGGTACGAGCGATCCCGGAAAGACTTCACCGAAGACCGGCGACGAGAGCAATCTGGCGCTGTGGAGCAGCCTCATGTTCCTGTCCCTTGCAGGGATGTTAGTTGTGGCCGTGGGTACAAAGCGCCGCAGAAAAACAAGATAAGCAAATACAAGCAGTGGCTGCAAGGAAAACCCTTGCAGCCACTGTGTTTTATCTCTGTATTATTTTCATAAATAATTTGCATTTTCAGGCAGAACCCCCCCTTGACAAATCAAATCTCAAAAAAGGATACTCGAAACCTACGCAAAACAGAACGGCTTTACCAATCTGCGCTGGTACACCGACGACGGTTTTTCCGGCGCGAACTTCCAGCGGCCCGGATTTCAAGCCATGCTTGCGGACATTGAAGCCGGGAAAGTGGGTACGGTCATCGTCAAGGACATGAGCCGGTTAGGGCGAAACTACTTGCAGGTAGGGTTTTACACGGAAATGCTGTTCCCTCAAAAGGGTGTGCGTTTTATCGCTGTCAACGATAATGTGGACAGTGCCAGCGAGGGCATGGACAACGATTTTACCCCGCTGCGAAATCTGTTCAATGAATGGCTGGTGAGAGATACGAGCAAGAAAATCAAGGCAGTGAAAAAGTCAAAAGGCATGAGCGGCAAGCCTGTTACCAGCAAGCCGGTTTACGGCTATGTGATGGACGAGGACGAGAATTTTATTATAGACGAGGAAGCCGCCCCGGTGGTGCAGCAGATTTACCAGCTTTGCCTTGCCGGGAACGGCCCGACCAAGATTGCCCGTATGCTGACGGAGCAGCAAATCCCCACGCCGGGGACGCTGGAATATCAGCGGACAGGCAGCACCCGCCGTTATCACCCAGGCTATGAGTGCAAATGGGCGACCAACACCGTCGTTCATATCCTCGAAAACCGAGAGTACACCGGATGTCTGGTGAACTTCAAAACGGAAAAGCCTTCTTATAAGGTCAAGCACAGCATAGAGAACCCCGTCGAGAAGCAGGCCATTTTCGAGAACCACCATGAGCCGATCATCGACAAGGAAACATGGGAACGGGTGCAGGAGTTACGCAAACAGCGCAAACGCCCGAACCGCTACGATGAAGTGGGGCTGTTCTCCGGGATTTTGTTCTGCGCCGACTGCGGCCATGTGCTGTATCAGCAGCGGTATCAGAACAAAGACCGCAAACAGGACTGCTACATCTGCGGCAGCTACAAGAAGCGCACCCGCAACTGTACGGCGCACTTTATCCGCACCGATCTGTTGACCGCTGGTGTCCTGGCAAATCTCCGGCAAGTGACCGAATACGCAGCCAAGCATGAGAGCCGGTTTGTGAAACTACTTGTCCAGCAGAACGAGATCGGCGGCAAGCGAAAGACCGCCGCAGCCATCAAGCAGCTTGAACAGGCGCAGGAACGCATTTCTGAAATCAGCCGCATTATCAAGCGGCTGTATGAGGACAATGTAAACGGCAAAATCAGCGATGAGCGTTTCATGGAACTGTCGGCTGACTACGAAGCCGAGCAAGCGGAGCTGAAAAAGAGAGCCGCCGCCCTGCAAGCCGAACTGGACAAGTCACAGGCAGCTACCGTCAACGCCGAGAAATTTATGGGCATTGTCCGCAAGCACCTTGCCTTTGAAGAACTGACCCCCACTCTCTTGCGGGAAATGATCGAGAAAATTGTGGTGCATGAGTGCAGCTATGATGAGAACGGCACCCGCAGGCAGGACATTGAGATTTATTACAGCTTTGTCGGCAAGATTGACTTGCCCGAATAACCGCCCGACCTATCCGACACAATGGCCAAGTGTCGGATAGGAACGGCAAAATTTTTTGCACTTCTATTGCTTCTTTATCACACATAAGCAAAGAGCCAGGGCATGAAGCAGCTCATGGCCGGCGGCGGTGTTGCACTTATCGGAATCACCCTTGTGCCATTACTTTCCGGCTTGTTCGGTTAAGGAGGGCGTATGGGATCGATTCTCGAAAAGATTGCTGAATGGTTCAAGGAACTTCTCATAGAAGGAATCACGAGCAATTTATCGGGGATGTTCGATACCGTCAATCAAAAGGTCGGTGAGATAGCCGGCCAGGTTGGGCAGACACCATCGGCCTTTAACGGTGGTGTCTTCTCAATGATACGAAGTTTATCAAACAACGTGATTTTACCGATTGCCGGTATCATCCTAACCTTCGTGATGTGCTATGAACTTATTCAGATAGTCATAGAAAAGAACAATCTGCATGATGTGGACACTTGGTTCTTCTTCAAATGGATTTTCAAGACATTCGTGGCGGTACTTATCGTATCAAACACATGGAATATCGTGATGGGAATCTTTGATGTTGCACAGCATGTAGTTAATCAAAGTGCCGGTGTCATTTCAACGAGTGCCAATATCAATACGGCAAGTGCCCTTGGAGATATCCAGTCGCAACTTGAAGCGATGGAGGTAGGGGAATTACTTGGATTGTGGTTTCAGACGATGTTTGTCGGTTTAACGATGAATATCTTATCTATCTGTATCTTCCTTGTGGTGTATGGCCGTATGATTGAGATTTATTTGGTGACAAGTGTAGGGCCTATCCCTCTTGCAACGATGGGAAATCGTGAATGGAGCCAGGTAGGACAGAATTATCTAAAATCACTTATCGCCTTAGGGTTTCAAGCCTTCCTCATCATGGTCTGTGTAGGTATCTATGCAGTAATGGTCCAGGGAATCTCAAACGCAGGAAATATGAGTACGGCAATCTGGGCCACCATGGGATATACGGTGCTTCTATGCTATACGCTATTCAAGACAGGTAGCCTCTCGAAGTCTATCTTCGGAGCGCACTAAGGGGGTGATGAAATAGATGGCTTATGTGACAGTTCCAAAAGACTTAACGAAAGTCAAAAGCAAGGTGATGTTCAATCTCACCAAAAGACAACTGATATGTTTTACACCGGCGGTTCTCATAGGGGTGCCGCTTTTCTTTTTGGTAAGAGGCAGTGTGGGAAACTCAACGGCGACATTACTCATGATACTGGTGATGCTGCCGTTTTTCCTATTTGCCATGTATGAGCGAAACGGTATGCCGCTTGAGGTTTATCTAAAGCACATGATCAATACCAAGTTCATCAAGCAGAAAGAAAGACCATATCAGACCAACAATTTTTATTCCTGTTTGCATAAACAGAGAAAGTTAGAGAAGGAGGTAAGAGCGATTGTCAAACAAGACAAAACCAAAAGAAAAAAGAAAGCTCACTCGTAAGCAGAAGAAAGAGATAAACGCTCTGGTATCTTCTGCAAAAGGTGATGGAAAAGCCCATAGCGCTCAGGATTCGATTCCCTATGAAAGAATGTATGAGGATGGGCTTTGTAAGTTAGACAGAAATCATTATTCCAAGTGCATAGAGTTTGAGGATATCAATTATCAGCTTGCTGGAAATGATGATAAAGCAGCGACCTTTGAAAACCTATGCGATTTCTATAACTACTTTGATTCTTCGATTGCGGTCCAGCTATCCCTTATATCAAGATTCACGAACCGCGAAGAATGGGCCAAAGTGATAGAGATTGCGGACCAGCAGGATGATTTTAACGGAATCCGAAAAGAGTATCGTGAGATGCTTCAGGATCAAAGAAGCCGTGGTAACAACGGCCTTGTGAAAACGAAGTTTCTGACCGTAACGGTGGAGGCTGAAAATGAAAAGGCGGCCAAAGCAAAGCTATCTCGTATTGAAGCGGATATGCTCAATCACTTTAAGATACTTGGAAGCTCTGCAAGGGTACTAAAAGGTAAAGCAAGGCTTGCCGTTCTTCATGGAATGATGCATCCGGAGGGAGAAAAGTTTGTATTCAACTTCAAGGAACTTCCGGCATCAGGACTTTCCAGCAAGGATTATATTGTTCCTTCGTCTTTCAATTTCGGACAGACAAGGCAATTCCACATGGGAGGACTTGTTGGATGTGTTTCATTCCTTCAGATTCTTACACCGGAGCTTAATGACCGTATGCTTGCGGATTTCATGGAGGCAGATGAAGGAATCATCGTAACTCTCCATATCCAGTCTGTAGATCAGAATGAAGCGATTAAGACGATAAAGCGAAAGATTACAGACCTGGATTCCATGAAGATTCAGGAGCAAAAGAAAGCTGTAAGAAGTGGTTACGACATGGACATTATTCCAAGTGACCTTGCGACTTATGGGGGTGAAGCAAAGAATCTCTTAAAGGAACTTCAAAGCAGAAACGAGAAGATGTTCCTTGTAACTTTCCTGGTGATGAATTACGCAGGAAGTAAAAGGAAACTTGACAATGCTGTGTTCCAGGCGGCAGGTGTGGCGCAGAAGTATAACTGCAAGCTGGTGAGACTGGATTATCAGCAGGAAGAAGGATTTGTATCATCTCTTCCACTTGGTCTGAATCAGATTAAGATTCAAAGAGGTCTTACCACAAGTTCAACGGCTATCTTCGTGCCGTTTACCACACAAGAACTCTTCCAAAGTGGTGAAGCTCTTTACTACGGATTAAATGCTCTTTCGAACAACATGATTATGTGTGACAGGAAGAAGCTAAAGAATCCAAACGGTCTTATCCTGGGAACGCCAGGAAGTGGTAAATCCTTTTCTGCAAAAAGAGAAATAACCAATGCATTTCTGATTACAGAGGATGACATCATCATCTGTGACCCTGAGGCAGAATACTATCCGCTTGTAGAAAAGCTAAAAGGCCAAGTCATTAAGATTTCTCCAACCAGTAAGCAATATGTAAATCCGATGGATATCAATCTTGATTATTCGGATGATGATAGTCCGCTTGCCTTAAAGAGTGACTTCATTCTGTCCTTCTGTGAGATTATCGCAGGTGGTAAGGCGGGATTGGAACCGGTGGAGAAAACCATTATCGACAGAGCGGTAAGAATGGTGTATCAGAAGTATCTATCTGATCCAAAACCGGAGAATATGCCGCTTCTTGAAGATTTATGGGCTGAGATACAAAAGCAGCCTGAAAAGGAAGCACAGAGGATTTCAGCGGCATTGGAGCTATATGTTCATGGCTCGCTCAATGTTTTCAATCACAGAACCAATGTGGATATCCATAACAGGCTTGTCTGCTTTGATATCAAGGAACTTGGAAAACAATTAAAGCAGCTTGGGATGCTCGTTATCCAGGACCAGGTATGGAACAGGGTAACGATCAATAGAGCAGAAGGAAGAAGTACCAGATATTACATTGATGAATTCCATCTTCTTCTCCGTGGAGAAGTGGCCTCATGGTCGGTAGAGATTTGGAAGAGATTCAGAAAATGGGGTGGTATTCCTACAGGTATCACGCAGAATATCAAAGACTTCTTATCTTCTCCGGAAGTTGAGAATATCTTCGAGAACTCTGACTTCGTGTATATGCTCAATCAAGCTGCAGGTGACAGAGAAATCTTGGCGAAGCAGCTTACCATCAGTCCACAGCAGCTATCCTATGTAACGCATTCAGAAGCAGGTGAAGGACTTATCTTCTATGGCAATGTGATTTTGCCTTTCGTTGACCGTTTCCCAGAAGATACAGAACTATATCGCATCATGACAACCAAGCCAAACGAGGTTATCAATGGATAGCCTTACTCATGTATCGCTCTTTAGCGGTATAGGAGGACTTGATTTAGCAGCGGAAGCGGCAGGGTTTGAAACGGTATGTCAATGTGAGTGGGCGGATTATCCGTATTCGGTATTAGAAGCCCGCTGGCCAGATGTACCGAAGTTTAGAGACATAAGGGAACTAACAAAGGAGGAATTTGCTTATCGAACAGGAAAAGAAGAAATCACAGTTATATCAGGAGGATTCCCATGCCAACCATTCTCAAGCGCAGGAAGACGAAAAGGTTTTTCGGATGAACGCTACTTGTGGCCGGAAATGTGCCGAGTTATTAGAGAGCTTAAGCCCCGTTGGGTGCTTGGGGAAAATGTTGCTGGCTTCATCAATATGGGCCTCGACAAAACGATCCTTGACTTGGCGAAGGAAGGTTACACCGTTCTACCATTCGTATTTCCAGCTTGTGGTGTCGGCGCGTGGCATGAGCGCACAAGAACTTTTATCCTCGCGTCTCATGTTTCCTACACCCCTTGCCAGCGATACCAACACAGTGAGCGATATACGAAAGTTGGATGTTTACCTGTCGGAAAACGGAGCACTAAAAAAGATAAACAAGGTAAGCGGAGCAAAGTGGAGTCTTCCGCTATCGGGAGCAGCATACTATCTGACGCCGATGGCATCGGACGGATTCAGATCAACACTAAAGCCGGCAGCCTACAAGGGGAAGAAGAAAACAGGAAACCTATCAGCACAGATGATATCGGAGCTTGCTCCAATATCGGACAAAGCAGCCCTGAATCCGGAGTTTGTGGAATGGCTGATGGGATTCCCTATAGGATGGACGGACGTAAATTGTGGGAAAGAGAACCTGATATACCAAAACTAACAGAGAAGGTGGAATTAAGGGCAGATAGGCTAAAGACTCTTGGGAATGCCGTATGTCCTCCACAGGCATATCCGATATTTAAGTTTATAGCGGATATCGAAACAGGAAGATGTAAAGATTCTTGCCCATGGGAAGGAGGTGAATGTTATCGCTAAGAAGCTGAAAGCAAAAGAAAAGATTAGACAGAAAATGTCTCGAAGCGGCCTTGTGGAAGAGAATCTATCCACAGGAGAAGAAAAGCGCTTATCCAAGAAGGAGAAGGAACTTGATTTCTCAAAACAGACCGCAGAAAAGAATCCTGAATTAAAATCTCAAGGCAAAAGGAATCCACGCTTTAACTTTTCAGAAGAAGACCTTGCAAATCCAAAACTGGAAAAGCAGATTGGGAAGGTTCAAAAGGCAGAAGAAAAGCTGGATAAGGCCTATGAGAAAATCCCCAAGAAGAAAAAGCTGGTGATGGAAAAGGGCTTTGATGAGGTGAAGGGCAAAAAGAAAGTCAAAATCCATTTTGAAGAGATGGATAAGAAACCTTCGCACAGACAAAAGTTCCATCAACCGGTGGAGCGCATGACTTCAAGTGCTGAAAATGTAATTCACGGAAAGATATATGAAGTGGAGAAGGAAAATGTAGGCGTGGAGTCTGGGCATCTTGGAGAGAGAACCGGTGAAGCGGCCATAAGGCACTCTGCCAGGAAAATCAATTCTGCATATAGGCATCATAGGTTAAAACCTTTTATCAATGCTGAAAAAGCAGAAAGTGCCTTAGAGAAGGAAACGGTTAAGCTTAGATATCAAAAGGCCATGGCGGAGAATCCGAAGCTTGCAAGCAGTCCATTATCAAGATTCATGCAGAAGCGAAAGATTCAGCGTGAATATGCAAAAGAGGTAAGGGCAGCCGGTCGTGCTGGCAGCACGATTGGTCAAAATGTCCGCAAGACAATTAAGGAATCAGGAAAAAAGGTGGCGGCATTCGTAAAGAAAGGCGGTAAATGGCTGGTGGTATTACTTCCAGTCTTTTTGGTTATCGTCCTTTTTGGAGGCGGAATCACAAGCTGCTCATCCATGCTTACAGGTGGTCTTAATTCTGTTATCGCAACAAGCTATACGGCTGAGGAAACGGATATAAACGGGGCTGAGGCTGATTATCTTGCAAAAGAGATAGAGCTTAGAAATAAGCTAAACAGCATAGAGACCGACTATCCAGGATACGATGAGTACCACTATAACCTTGCGGAGATTGGTCATGATCCTTATGAGCTAACAAGCTATCTGACGGTAATGTTTGAAGACTATACCAGGGCAGAAGTGCAAAGCGAACTGCAAAGGCTATTCAATCGCCAGTATTCCATTTCTTACGATGTTCAAAGGGAACGAAGAACAAGGACAGAGATACAAACACAAATCAACTATGAATGGGAATGGGATGAAGAAATCGGAGATTGGATACTCATCGAGACTGAGGAAGAAGTGGAAGTAGAAATCGAATACGACTACTGGATTCTCACAACAACTCTTACCAACAATTCTCTTGGAGGAATCCTGACGGGAAGCCTAACCGCTGACCAGAAGGAAAGATACGATGTGCTTCTTGAAACAAGGGGAAATCGTGAAGGACTCTTCCCAGATAGTCCGGCTCTTTCCGGCGGTATCAATATTGGTGAATACACCGACTACGATATTCCACCGGAAGCCCTGACGGATGCAAGGTTTAGAAGAATGATTACCGAAGCTGAGAAGTATCTTGGCTATCCGTATGTATGGGGAGGAAGCAGCCCAAGTACCAGCTTCGATTGTAGCGGCTTTGTGTCATGGGTTATCAATCATTGCGGTAATGGCTGGAATGTAGGAAGACTTGGAGCAGAAGGATTGAAACAGATATGCGCCATCATTCCACCATCGGAAGCAAAGCCTGGCGATCTTATCTTCTTCCAAGGAACTTACAACACAACAGGAGCAAGCCATGTGGCCATCTATTGCGGTAACAATATGATGATTCATTGCGGCAATCCGATTCAGTACGCCAATATCTCACATCAGTATTGGCAGGAACATTTCTACTGCTTCGGCAGACTCAACTAAAGAAAGAGAGGAACAATTTTTTATGGCAATGACAGTTGAAACAATTAAGAAAAACATTGAAAAGAATAAGGTTAAGATTCAAGACCTTCAAAGGAAGAATCGTGACCTGGAATCACAGCTTATCAAGACAGAGAATGAAGAACTCTTCAAGGTTGTAAAGGCAGTTAATCTTCCGAACAAGATTATCACCGAGCTTCTTAGAGCCTATGCAAGCGGCCTTATTGATTTGCCGGAAGACATTAAAGAACTCATTGAAATGGAGGATGAGTATGAAGATGAGGAATAAGCTTTCAAGATGCTTTCTCTCCCTTGTGGCGGTTGTCTTAATGATGACCGCCTTTTCTGTACCAGTCTTCGCCCAGGTGCCAGATTCCGTAAACGAAAGTGCGGATGCACCAAAGGAGGAAGAAACGGATAAGAAAGAGGAAGAGAAAAAGGATGAGGAAAAGAAAGAAGAAAAGACTCCACCACTCACGCCTGATGGAAATCTTACCTTGGTTGATGATATTAAGGCCACTTCTAACGGTGACAAGCAGTTTATGACGGTGGTTTCCAAGAATGGGAATTACTTTTATATCATCGTTGACCGAGCAGACAACGGCGAAAACAATGTTCACTTCCTGAATCTTGTGGATGAAAGAGACCTTATGGATTTGATAGAGGAAGGAACAACGCCGGCAGTATCTGAGGCGCCGCAGATTTGTTCTTGTACGGAGAAATGTGCGGACGGCCATGTAGATGTGAATTGCCCTGTCTGTAAGAATGACTTAACAAAGTGCAAAGGCATTAAGACTATCAGCGCCCTGGAACCGGAACCAGAACCGGAAAAGACGCTCAATGTAGGAGCTCTTGCAGGGCTTATTGGATTACTTCTTCTTGGTGGCGGCGGAGCATTTTATTACTTCAAGTTTGTGAAGCCAAAACAGGCGGGCGGAAATGTAGATGAGCTGGCTGACCTTGATTATGACGATGAGGATGACGATGACGAAGTGGAAACAGAAATCCTCGAAGATGAAGATGATGAGGATGAAAAGCCTCAGTTTTTCAAGGATAGGGAAAAGCATGTAGAGGCTTATGCAAACAAGACTTCTGTTATCAACGGTGAAGAAAAAACAAGAGAAGAAATCATTGATGAATTATTCGGAGGTGAAGACGAATGAAGTTAGTCATTTGTGAGAAGCCAAGTGTAGGGGCAGCCATTGCGGCTGCCCTTGGCATATCAAACAGAAAAGATGGTTATTTTGAAGGTGGCGATTACATCATCTCATGGTGTATCGGCCATTTAGTTACATTAGCGGAGGCAGGATATTATGACGAAAAATACAAGAAATGGAATTATAGCGATTTGCCTATTATTCCTTGCGAGTTCAAGTTTTCTCTTTATAAGGACAAGAAGGATCAATTCGAAGTCCTAAAGGATTTGATGGAAAGAAGTGATGTCACTTCTCTGGTGAATGCCTGTGATGCAGGACGAGAAGGAGAACTTATCTTCCGTCTTGTGGTAAATGCCGCAGGATGCAATAAGCCCCAAGAAAGATTATGGATTTCCTCTATGGAGGATAAAGCCATTATCGAGGGCTTTGAAAATCTGAAAGACGGAAGGGATTATGACTCGCTCTATGAATCTGCTCTTGCAAGACAAAAAGCAGATTGGCTTATCGGCATCAATGCATCAAGGCTATTTTCACTTCTTTACAAGACGAAGTTATCTGTTGGCAGGGTGCAATCACCGACGGTTGCTATGCTTGTTGAAAGACAAGGCAAGATAGATAACTTCGAGAAGGAAAAATATCATCTTCTCCATTTATTCATAAACGGCGCTGATGTGGTGAGTGAAAGATACCAGGATATGCAACTTGCTGTAAATGCCATGGATGAGCTTAGAGGAAAAGAAATCCTTTGTAAAAGTGTTGTGGTTGAAAAGAAAGCACAGAAACCTCAAAAGCTCTATGACCTTACCACTCTTCAAAGGGATGCGAACCGTATCTTTGGATATACGGCAAGCCAGACTCTTGATTATGCACAGGCGCTTTACGAAAAGAAGCTCCTGACCTATCCAAGAACCGATAGCAAGTTTCTGACATCCGATATGGAGGAAACGGCAAGAAGAATCATATCTCTAATCAAGGGCAAGGAGCCCTTTGATAAATGCCATGAGTTTGAAGCGAATATCAAGGCACTCATCAATGATAAGGGTGTATCAGACCACCACGCCATTATTCCAACGGCTGAAATTGAAAAGTATGATATCACTCTTCTTCCAAAGCAGGAAAGATATCTTTTGATGCTTGTGATGAACAGACTCTTTTCTGCAAGTGCTGAGCCTCATGTATATGAAGCTATCACGGCAAAGTTTGAATGCTGCGGTATAGAGTTCACCACCAAAGGAAAGAACATCTTGCATGAAGGATTCAAGGAGATTGAGAAGGTGTTCAGAAACCAATTCAAGTCCAAGGAAGAAAAGGAAGAGGAAGATGATTCAGAACAAGTCATTCCGACCTTTGAGGAAAACAAGGTGTACCAAGCAGATTCACTTTCTATGACTGAACATTTTACTTCTCCCCCAAAGAACTACACGGAAGACACGCTTCTTTCTGCCATGGAAAACGCCGGTATTGAGGATATGCCGGAAGATGCAGAAAGGAAAGGACTTGGAACGCCGGCCACGCGTGCTTCCGTCATCGAAAAGGTTATCTCTATGGGATTTGTAGAGCGAAAAGGGAAGTCTATGATTCCTACGGAAAAGGGTAAGAACCTCATCAAAGTGCTTCCAGAGATACTTGTTTCTCCGCTTATGACAGCGGATTGGGAAGATAAGTTGGTGAAGATTTCAAAAGGAGAACTTGGAGAATCCGAGTTTCTATCTGAGCTTAGCGAAAGTATCAGAAGTCTTGTCAAAGAGAATACATCAGTATCGGATGATAATCTGAAACTTTTCTCTCCTGACAGAGTATCACTTGGCAAGTGTCCACGCTGCGAATGCGATGTGTACGAGGGAAAACAAGGATATTTCTGCTCTAATCGTGATTGTAGATTTTCCATCTGGAAGGATAATAAATATCTTTTGTCCAGGAAGGTGAAACTATCTCCTAAGATGGTTGAATCTCTTCTTGCCAAAGGGAAGGTTTCTATCAAAGGAATGTGGTCTGAGCAAAAGCAGAAAAGCTATGACGGGATTCTTGTCTTGGAAGATACCGGAGACAAGTACGTGAATTTCAAAATTGAATTTGAACAGAAAAGAGGTAGAAGCAGATGAGTAAATACAGCCATGACCATGATTGCCCCTTTGAAGTGTTCATCACGAACCTGGGGAAATATAACGAAGGTGATCTTGTCGGAGAATGGGTGAAGTTTCCGACTTCTCCGGAAGAGATTCAGAAGGTGTTTGAAAGAATCGGTATCGGAAGCACAGACGATTTCGGGCAGCCCTATGAAGAATGGTTTATCACGGACTACGATATGTATGTTGAAGGTCTCTATGACAAGCTGGGCGAGTATGAAAGCCTTGATGAGCTTAATTATCTTGCCAATGTGATTGAGGATATGGATGATTTCGATTATGAAAGATTCTGTGCAGCCATAGAGACAGGAGAATATACCTCATCCTTGGATGAAATCATCAATTTAGCATCGAATCTTGATTGCTATGAGTATATTCCGGCAGCGAACGATTATGACCTTGGCTACTACTACATTGAAGAAGCAGGCATTTATGATACTTCTTCTCTTGGTAATCTTGGCAATTATATTGACTATGAGAGTTTTGGCCGTGATGTTCGTTTGGAAGAAGGTGGAGTTTTTGCCAGGGATGGATATGTGGTTGGTGAAAGAGATTCCTTTGTCAGAGTATATGACGGCAAAAGCGAGAGTATTCCTGAAGAATACAAGGTGATGAGTGTTCCTGAATCCGATGTAGATAGAAGCTTTACGCTTGGTGACTACAAAGTTGATGTGCAGCTCAATTCAGATAATGACTTCGATTACACCATTTACAAGAACGGGAAACATCTTGATGGAGGTGTCCTGGAAAATGAGAATGGGTTGGAAAATATTCCGGATTCAGTCTTTGATGAGATTAAGAAGATGCATGAGCTGGAAGAACATAGCCCAAATAACAAGGTATATGGGTATGTCTATGACGATAACGGGATGCATGGTGGAAAGATTGAGTTTGAAGGAACACCGGAGAACATGGCTCACTTCATCATGCATAACAAAATGCATCCGGTAGTTATAACGGATATGGTGGATCAATTCATTGTTTCATCTACTATGGGAGGATTCCTTGACCGTGTGGCATATCCGGCACTAAGAGAGGAAATCATAAAAGAGATTCTGCCTATTCAGATGGGCGACAAAGAAGCTATTGATGTAGCAAAGCAAGATGTAGAACGAGACCCGATATCAGAACTTGCTAAAGACCTTGATGACTTTGCCTATGAGTTTGACTTTTATGGTTATCAGGATGCAGTTGATGATAGAGCAGAACAAATCGAATCTCTTAAAGCTGATTTAGAATCCGGCAATGTAGAAGGACTGACAGACTATCTCAAAGAGATTATCGAGGATGGTGAATACATGGTACCGGAAGCCACAGCTCTTCTTGGGAGAATCGAAGCGATCGTTCCGCAAAAAGAAGAAGTGAAGGAATCTAAAGTAAGTTTCTACGCTGCTGAGGATATGGAGTTTCACTTGGGAAGGTATCAGGAGAATCTAACTGTTGAGCAGGCTATTGAAGCCTATAGGCAGATAGAGCATCCAAGAGGCGTAAAAGGCATAGGCGTACAATCAGAGGATTTTGATTGGGGGCTTGTTGGCGGAAACACATTAAATCTTTCTGACCTTCAATATGTACCAGAGGTTGCAGCTAATCTCCAGGTCCAGGAAGCGATTAAGACCATCTATCAGAACATGCCGGAGCTTACGGTTGTTGGCAGGGAAGAATATTTGAAGAATGCAGAGATTCTTCTTGAAGATGACTACGGCATGATTGACGGTATCATCAATAATGGGACTAAGGAAGAAAAGCAAGCTGAGAAGCCTTCCATCATTGCAGAGATCAAAGCGGCTCAGAAGGAAGCTGCAGAGAAGAAGCATGAGCCAAAGGAAAAGCACCACAATAAATCTCATGGACAAGAGCTATGAGCAAGCCAAAGTGGTGGAAGGAGGAATGGCAGTTTTGGATTCCCTATGAGAACGGCAAAAGAGAGTTCAATATCTTCTGCAAACATTGTTCCAGGGAATGCAAACAAAGTTTTCGGGTAGAAATCATAAATTGTCCTCATTATGACGGAGGAAGCCTAAAAAACATCCCTACAAAGGCTCGATATAGGCGAAAAACGGAGAATAGAGGACTTAAAAAATCAAAGGTAAGGTGATTTATCCTTCGAGAAAGCAGATGGCTTTATAGAGGGGAAAATCCTCAAAAACGCACCTTTGGAAAGAAAATGCGGAAGCACGCTCAGAAATGGGTGTGCTTCCGCTGTTTTTTTATTGATAAATTGCAACCTCGATGATATACTGATTTTATCATGATAAAAACATTATTTTGTTTGATTCACTTTGGAGGACAAAGATGAAAAAAGAATCAAAAGCATGTGGAAGACCAAGTGGAAGAATTAAAACAGCCAAAATTGAAGTAACGATAGAGCCAGAAATAAAAGAAGCTTTTATGGATAAACTTCGCTTGGAAGGGAAAAAAGCATCCACCGAGATTGGTCTGTGGATAAGAAATTACATAAAGGAAGATACTAAATAAGGAGTTGTGTTAAATGAAAATACTGTCTCTCTTCAGCGGTATAGGAGGACTTGACTCGGGATTTGAAAGTGTAGGATTTAAAGTTGTTTGGGCAAATGACTTTGATAAATATGCAGTTGAAACATATCGAGCAAATTACAAAAGTAAAATAGTGCTTGGTGACATTAATGAAATTGATGTAAATGATTTGCCTGATTTCGATGTCCTTATAGGAGGGTTTCCGTGTCAGCCATTTAGTATGATGGGAGCCGAACTAGGCTTTGAAGATACTCGAGGAACACTTTTTTTTCGAATAGCCGAAATAATAAAACATCGTATAGATATTGGAAAAAGGCCTAAAGCTGTAATATTAGAAAATGTTCGAACACTAAGGACTCATGATAAAGGGAAGACGTTCAAAACTATAAAGAATGTTTTGGAAAATGAGCTTGGATTTGTGGTTTTTGATGACATCCTTAATACAGCTGATTATGGTTTGCCACAAACGAGGAACAGAACTTATATTGTTTGCTTTTCGAATCAAGATATAGAATTCTCTTTTCCAAAAAAGAAAGAGCTAAAACTAACATTGCAAGACTTATTAGAAGAAAAGGTTGATGACAAATACTTTTTATCAGAACGAATTCTTCCGACCATTCTCTCCAATGGTACGGGAGGATATAAAGCAAAATCTGAAATTGATTTAAAAATAGCAAGGCCGCTGTGTGCAACCATGGCCAAGATGCATAGAGCATGTCAAGACAACTATGTTACTCAAGAAGGAAGAGTTAGGAGACTAACACCTAGAGAGTGCGCAAGGTTGCAAGGATTCAAGGATTCGTTTGTAATACCGGTTTCTGATTCTCAAGCATACAAGCAGTTTGGAAATGCTGTTTCTGTCAGCGTTGCTAAAGCTGTTGCGCAACAAGTAAAGAAATCGTTGATAAAAGTAGGTGAATGGACAGATGACTGATTACAGTATTGATCTAAAAGAAATAATCGCAATTATTAATAGTGCATTCATAAAACGCGAGAAAAACCAAAAGGTGATTCATAATGTTACCGAGATATTCACATGTGACACTGGTGAAGAATACCTTGATGGACGAGCAAAGTACATACAGTCTGAAATGAAAGAGAATTCGGATTTGAAAGATGCGTTTTCTTTATTGGCATCTTCATGTAAAGGTTGGAGTGAAGCTGGATGCGAAGAATGTGTAGTAAGGAAATATTGCAATTCATATATAAATAACAAACGCAAAATAAAGAATACTGATTTATCATTTGTTGATTTGTTTTGTGGGGCTGGTGGTTTGTCACTAGGTTTCACGCAGCTTGGGTTTTATGCGGCTCTAGCTAATGACATTGAGGACTGTTGTATAGATACATATTCGCATAATCACCCTGAAACACCAAGAAGTCATATTGTCCAGGGCGATATTAAGCTTGTTATAGATAAATTGGAGTCCCTTCTGGCAGATACGAGTATTAGCGTTGTTGTAGGCGGGCCTCCTTGTCAAGGGTTCAGTATGGCTAATAGGCAGCGTATTATCGATGACCCTCGCAACAAACTATATAAATACTATGTCGAAGTTGTTCGTAAAATACAGCCAAAGTTCTTTGTAATGGAGAATGTTAAGGGTATGTTGGGTGTATCAGAACAAGTAAAAGAAGATTTTATGCGTATTGGCTATTCTGTTGAATGCAAAGTGTTTAATGCAAAAGATTTTGGGGTTCCGCAAAACAGAGAGAGACTAATATTCATTGGGAATAGAGTTGGAATTGATAATTTGATGATTATAGATGAGATAATCGATTATTCAAAAAAATGTCCAAACAGAGTTCTTGAAGATGCCCTATTTGGCCTTAGAACTTTAGAGGCATCTAGAAAAAGAAATTCTACAGAAATAGATTCAGAAGAATCAGGCAAAAGAATAGATAGAAACAGAAGTAAGAATTCAAATGCATATATTGATGAGATAAATTGCGGGAAAACAAATGCAATAGTTTTTAATCACAAGGCCAGATATAATAATGATAGAGATATCGAAATCTTTGGCCGACTCAATCAAGGCGACAAATCTGATGATCCTAAAATCGCTGATATCATGCCGTATGCAAGAAGAAACGGCATATTCAAGGATAAGTATTTCAAGCTTGAGAACAAAAAGATATGCAAGACTATCACTGCACATATGAAGTTCGACTGTAATATGTATATACACCCAACTCAAGCCAGAGGCTTAACTCCACGAGAAGCAGCAAGAGTACAGTCGTATCCAGATGATTATTATTTTAGAGGAGCATACACTAAGACATATATGCAGATAGGGAATTCTGTTCCGCCTCTTCTCGGAAGGGCGATTGCATCGGTATTAAAGAAGTATATGTGAGGTGAAAAAAATGGAATCTAATCAAGCTATTTCAATCGTAGTTAATCAAATCAATGCTCTTGGGACATCCATAAGCGATAGCGATTACGATGGAGTCATTGTCAAGAAACTAGAAGCGTCTAATACTTTGGATGAGGGAAGAAGTACGAATCAAACGCACATTGCTATAACAGGCAGTCAGATGGATATTTTTCCGTATTTGCGATCCGACGGTTATTTTGAAAATGATGAGGCTTCTTTGAAAAAGTTTTTTGTTATTCAGATTCCTCTTAGGCTTTACGAGAGCAATGTGAGTTACCTTTCTGATGGCAATATTCCATCTGAAATGAGATTTGTGAACGGTTGTCTTGATTCCAAAACTTCTGTTGTTAGGAATAAGCGAAGGAATCAAGCTGATCAGATTCAAGTGTCCCTAATAAATATGGACGGCAAGGATTTTGTCGAGTTTAGAAAGCTTCTCATTACCGGTACCTATTTTGTCCTTCTAAAAAGGAAACAAGAATTTAAGTATGATGTTTTTGGCATAAAGGAAAAAGATGTACCAGATGAAATAATGAAGCTTAACAATCAATTCTATAATCTTTCCACGAGTACCGCAGTGGAACTAAATGATTTGCAACACGATTATGAAGCGGAACCTGCTGGGAATAAACTTACGCCGGAGTGGTTTAACGAAAAGGGTAAGGCATATCTTTATCTTGATGAAGAAAGTGAACGTGTCAGAAATGACTTCCTAAGAAAGTATAGTCCGGCGCAACTCAAGGAATTAGAAGGTATTAGCTTATTGCGAACTATATTCCTTAATGATGAGAACAAAGATAATCTCTGCTATCAGCTTGAGTTTGATTCACAAAACAGAGAGTTGTTCGGAAGTATCAAGAGCGGCACGGCTTATAAATACGGACTCCATTTCAGCAAGAAAAATGGCCAGTGGGCTACGGGGACGGGCCGTAATCCTCAATTTCTTTCTGTTGATGAAGCAATAGAGCTTGGAACGCAGATTAGAGATTATTTGGTTGATGGTGCAGAAATAATTCAAGCCGCAGGTGAACTTGACAGCCTGGATGATTATAGGGAGCTGTATAAAAAGCTTAACGAGGCCACTGATGGATATATTAATCGTGTTTGGTTCTTAAAGTATTATCAAATGATTGCCCCTAAGGTATTCCCGCCAATTTATAGTTGGAATGCTCAGACAACACTTCTCAAGGCGCTTGGAGAAGTACCGGATGATAATGCTGTTGTTAGAATGGGACAAATGCAGTTGTTTATTAGACAATGTGATGTGTCTTCGGTAGTTTTCTCAAGAACATTTTGGGCGAATTATGATAATTCGAATTATGATGAGGAAGAACCAGAAGTAGTTTCAGAAATTAGGTTTTTAACAGGGCTTCAATCGAAATACTCAAGAAATAGAGTTGTTTTTGGAGCTCCAGGAACAGGCAAGAGCTTTACATTAAACGAGGAAAGAAAAGACTTGGTTGGAGCTGACAACGAATCGAATTACGAGAGGGTTACATTCCATCCTGACTATTCGTATGCCAATTTTGTAGGTACATATAAACCAGTTCCTTGCATTGACAGCGAAGGAAGAGATTCAATCACTTACGAGTATGTGCCGGGCCCGTTTATGAGGGTATATGTGAAAGCTCTTAAGAATAGCCGAACAGATTCCATTAAACCATTCCTTTTGTTGATTGAAGAAATCAATCGTGCAAATGTAGCAGCTGTATTTGGTGATATATTCCAGTTACTTGATAGAGATGAAGATGGTGTAAGTGAGTATCCTATCCAGGCGACAGAAGATATCAAGAAATATCTTGCAAGTGAGCTTGGGGGATATCCGTCAGATTATGAGAAAATACGAATTCCGGACAATCTCTTTATCTGGGCGTCAATGAATAGTGCAGACCAGGGTGTTTTCCCAATGGATACAGCTTTTAAGAGAAGATGGGATTTTACCTATCTTGGCATAGATGATAGTGATGAACTCATTCGTGGAAAGACAGTTGTGCTTGGAACAAAGGTAAAACAAAAGGTTGAGTGGAATAAGCTGAGAAAAGCAATCAATAAGTTCTTGGCTGACAAAGGAATAAATGAAGATAAACAACTTGGGCCATATTTCATTGCACGAAAGATCGTTGTTCCTGCGAGTGGTGACGAGATTGACAGAGAGAAGTTTATCAACACTTTCAAGAACAAAGTTATCATGTATCTATTTGAAGATGCAGCGAAACAAAAGAGGCCATCTCTATTTGAAGGTTGTTTCGAGGGCAACAGCAGGTATTCAGAAATTTGCAGAGAATTTGAAGAAAAGGGAATTGGAATCTTTAACCACGAGATTCAATTAAATGCAGAACCGGAGGATTTGACGGGACCTGAGACTAGTGAAAATGAATAGGGGATGACTTGAGGTATGATCTCTAAATATGTGAGGGAACAAAAGAGATACACTCAAGCGGAATTGTCATCGCTGTTTGAGTGTTCGGAAGAAAAGGCAGTCCCTATTATCAGAAAGCTTAAAGAGTTCAACGTCTTAAAGGCTGTTCGAGCAAACGATATTCAGAAGGATTTATCGGAGCTTTATGAGGAAGATATAGAGGTTGCAGATGTAGAAGAAGGAGAAAATGAGTATTACTATGTTTTCACCTTTGTTGGTGTTATCGTGGTTTCGGGAAGGGTGTTAAAATGCTTCCCCAAATATCTTCTGCATCAAGAATCTCCCAAGGAAGAATTAAAGCAAGTCATAAAGGTTCTTGAAAAATACAATTCCAAAGAACAGATTGTTCGTATGTTCAATGATAGCAGCGAGAATAAATCCTTTAATCTATTGGCGGTACTGTTGTTTCTGTTGCAAGATTATTATGAGAATGGTTCGTATAGCAACACGGAGGATATTATAGAGAGCAATGGTTCTGGTGAAATTCTTTGGGATAAAACCATCAACGAAACATTTACGCTTATTTCCGAGAATCGACCGTATTACATTGACTTGCAGACGAAAAAAAGAGTCACAGACGATTATGATTATTTCAAAAGGCTGCATGAAGCTGTTTTGACAATAGCATCAAAAGAGCTTGAGAATGCAGATGTACTTGATTTGTTTGAGATAACGCCGGTGGATTTATCGGATGAAGTAATTGATGATTTTGGAGAAAAGGAATATATCCTGTATAGGATTGACAAAGAACTTGCTACGCAATTCAATACCAGAAAGCAGCTTGTTCTAAAAACGCTTTATGCATATATAGCTCATAGCGGGAACCTATATGACACGGATGCATTGTCCCTGTTTGGAACGAATAGCTTCAATTTAGTCTGGGAGGATGTATGTGCTGAAATAATGGATAACAAATTGAATTCAAGATTGGATTCATTGAAGTTACCAGTACCGCTAAGGAAGGATAAATACAATCCTAAGGCAAAGCTGATTGATTTAATTGAGAAACCTCTCTGGACAATCACGGAACATAGAGCCAAAGATACTTTGATTCCAGATTTGGTCAGCATATTGGCAAACGATGACACTTCGTATTTCGTGATTTTCGATGCAAAGTATTACAATGCGAAGCTTGAAAAGGGAACAGTTCCTAAAGATCAGCCAGGAATTGAATCCGTCACAAAACAGTATCTATATCAACTCGCTTATCAACAGTTTATAACGGACCATAGCTTTAATGGTGTTGATAACTGCTTCTTGTTACCAACGGAGCATGATGAGGTTATAGATAAAGGGGAGGCATCGATGAGTATGCTTAATGCTCTCGGACTTCAAGATATTAAGATTAGATTGCTTCCGGCAAAGACGGCTTATAGTCATTACTTGTCCGGAAGAAAGTATGATATTGCAGACTTAAAGATTTCAACCAAATTGCTTTACTAACTACGATTCTTCGTCGTAATACTATTTATATCAGTTAGTTTACTAAATCTAATTGATAAATCACCTTGATAAATCAGTATTCGTTGATAGACAAACGAATACTGAACGTGTATAATAGACGGGGAATATCTGTCGGGGTATTAACGTAGCCCTTACTAGCAAAATTCACTTCCGGTATCTTGATAGAGTTTTCTTAATTGTTAAGAAGGTATTACCCAAAATAGTTATGAAAAGGAATGGTGAAATGGCATGAGAAAGAACAGATGTATGCTTTCAATTCTTGCTTTAGTTCTTTGTATTTGTACGCTCTTAAGCGCATGCGCGGGCAATTCGAGAAACCTTAAGGAAGAGTTGCCTGGAAAGTGGGAAATTTGGCATTGGTACTACAATGAAAAAGATGGAGATAATGGATTCTTTGAGAGTGTAATGTATTGTGAATTTACGGATGGAAAAGTTTCTGTAACGAGTGAGGATGGCACTGTTATTCGTGAAGGTACCTATGAATTTACGGGTAATGATACGCTTGACGTCGAGTACACAGATGGAACTGTTGCATCTATCCAGCTTATTGCAAGTAATCATGATGGTCAAGATCAGATTCAGTTTATGGATGTAAATACAAAATACACATTAACACTTGAACCATTGGAATAATCCGCGAATTAACAATTGAAGTAATGGACGAAAAAAAGTGAGAGTGGAAGTGTTTCTATTCTCACTTTTTTGGTAATGATTATGAAAAAAATAGCTATCACATCTATAATTCTCATTATAATACCGGCACTTTTGTTCGTTCCGCTATATATCATCATTTCGATTACTGCTGCGCACAACGATATAGACTATTCACGAGATGTAATTGGTACTTGGGAAGCTTTCCAATATTACGAAGATTCTAAAATGTTTGTGTGCGATGATGAAAATGCTTTAGTGCTTGATTTAACAGTAGATTCACTTTCCGTAATTGGAACAGGAACAATCTTAAAAAATGTTGATAGTATAGACTATAAGTGGACGAGTGGCGTTTCTATATCATATCAATCCGATATGAGTGAAACTATATTATTCGTTTCATTCAACTCTCGTGGAAATTTACAAATCAAAACGGAGGATGGAAGCAAAACAATTCTTCTAAGGAGAGTGGTAAAGTAGATATGTTTTTGTATTATTTGCTCAGAAAGAAATGGCATTTAATAGGTTTTGCTCTGTTGTCGATTTTTGCGTCTGTAATGATGTCTCTTTTTTCATTGCATATAGCAGATGTTTTTAATGCTGCAGAAGTGAGCAACTATGATAGAGTTGTAGAGTTGTTAATTCTTATGTTTGCATGGTATTTGTTTATTCGTCTTATGGACTATTATTCCGAACTGTGCGGAATATATATGGTAAATGCCGTTAGAAGAGATATAAAAAATGATATGTTTAATGCTGTTATCTCAAAAGATCCCTCCTTGTTTATAGAGAAAAACAGTGGCGAGTATATTTCGGAATTCACCAATGATATTACTATGATTGAGACGAAGTACCTAGTACCCATGAGAGAGTTACTTGTCTATACCATCACTATCTTCACCGTGAGTTCTGCAATTATAACCATTGATCCGAGAATGGCATTAATCATAGTTGCAGGTACAATACTTTGTCTTCTCTTTCCAGCCATTGCATCAAAGTATACTTCACAGAGAATGATGAGGTTTTTGGAACGTTTTGATATCTTTGTTCAGTATTTGAAGGACGTTTTTAATGCATTGTTTTTGTTTAAAAACTATGCTGTAGAAGCAGATGTTGTAAACCATGATTATTCCGGGCGATTAGCCCATGCGCTGAAGCGCGTTCAGCGCACGGGTATCGCCGTTTAGCAAAGGCTGGTCG
>NZ_WKZK01000003.1:0-131130 GCF_009680135.1 Eubacterium sp. BIOML-A2 | reverse complement strand
TCAATATCTACAGTTTTCAAGGTTCAATTGAGCCTTATTTATTTGACTCGTTTTTCCATACATCATTTGACACTATCAATATGATGTACCAGATTGGAATCAGTATAATGGATTGTACCGGAGATTTCAATAGATGTAGTGAAAAAATACAATGAATAAAAGAAAAAGATATCAAAACCATACAAAACACACAAAAAACTAAAGAAAATCCTCTTTTTACCAAAGATAATGAGTTGAAGCAGAATATAATAACAAATATAATAATTGCAGGAAGACCGATATATCGTGAAACCATAGATGTACATGAAATAGTAGGAGGGAATATATGGAAGAGAACCTTTCGTATCAAATCAGTACGAAGCCAGTGAGATCAAAGCGTATTGATGAATTATACAGGTATATTACTTCTTTTGAAAGCGGTATCTGCATAGAGAGAGGAAAATATCTGACGGAATTTTATGAAACAGAACCGGATCTGCCGAATGTACTAAAACGGGCGCGCGCGATTGAGCATGTATTAAAGAATATGAGTATCTACATGATGCCGGGGAGCCTGTTTGCAGGCAACCAATCCTCAAAACCGCGTTGGGCGCCCATTTTTCCAGAGTTTGAAGTGGAGTGGATGGAGGAGGAATTTATCAAAGGGAATCCATATTTCCCAGATACAAGACCGGCAGACAGATACGTTCTGCGCAAGGAGGACTTGGATGACATTCGCCATATATGTGATTGGTGGAAGGGCAAAACGCATGTGGACAGGCTTCGGAGCAGGCTGCCGAAAGAGGCGCTCCTGACCCACTATGAGATAAAAGCTGCGGATATAGGGGCATATTTTCAGGGCGGTGACGGTCACTTTGCTACAGCACACGAATGGCTGATTAACCACGGCCTGGAAGAAATTATGAATCTTGCAGAGCAGGGGCTTGATCATCTGGACTGGAAAAATGATCCCGAAGCGGTAAAGAAAAAGGATTTTTATGAAGCTGCTATTGTAACGGCCAAGTCGGTCATTCATTATGCGGCAAGATATGCAGAGCTTGCCGCCGGGATGGCAGTAAAAGAAGCTGACCCGGCCAGAAAAAAGGAATTGGAAGAAATCGCAGAAATGTGCACCCATGTTCCCGCAAAACCGGCCAGGACCTTCAAAGAGGCGCTTCAGTTTATCATCATCACCCATATCTGTCTGCATATAGAAGATAATGGTGTGGGAATTTCCTTTGGGCGGTTTGACCAATTTATGTATCCATTTTATAAAAAAGATATTGCCGAAGGACTTTTAGACCGGGAACATGCGGTTGAGATGGTAGAAAACTTTTTCCTGCAGATTTATACAAGCAACAAAGTAAGAAGCTGGCAGGATACAGATTATTTCCGGGGAGTACCGATGTTCCAGAATCTTACGATCGGCGGACAGGACCCGGTGAGAAAATGCGATGCAACGAATGAACTCAGTTACATCTGTTTAGATGCCATCTACCATACAAGAATACCGCAGCCTTCGCTGACCGTGCGTTTCCATAAAAACACACCATTTGAATTCAAAATGAAGACAGCGGAAGTGGTGAGGCTTGGAACAGGACTTCCGTCTATCTTTAATGATGAGACATATATCCCGGCACTCCTGAATCGGGGGTATGAGCTGAACGATGCTTATAATTACTGCATCATCGGATGTGTGGAACCGGGACCGGCAGGGCTCTTGGGAGGCAGAACCGGCGGAGCATGGCTGAACTGTACAAAAGCCCTGGAGATGTCACTGTATAATGGAACGGATCCGAGAACCGGTATCTGCCTCCACCCGAATAAAAACGGGAAAAACCTGGCGTCCTTTGAAAACTTCGAGGAAGTGAAGGAGGCATATAAGGATCAGCTTCGGTATTATATCAAGATGGAGGCGATTCTGGAAAATACGATTGACCAGCTCTGGGAAGAGCATATGAATGAGCCGATGACCTCTGTATTTGGCTGTCCTACGACGACGCTGGAGCGTGGGAAGACTTTTAAACAGGGCGGTGCAAAGTATGATTTCACAGGGCAGCAGACCATTGGGACTGCCAATATTGCCAACAGTCTTTACGCGGTTAAGAAACTGGTATTTGACGATAAGAAACTGACAGGGGCGCAGCTTAAGCATGCTTTGGAAACAAATTTCCAGGATATGGAGAGCAGGCCGACGGGCCCGCAGATACAAGCTCTGTGCAAAGGCGTTGAAAAATATGGGAATGACATTGATGAAGTAGATGAACTGGCGAGGGAGATGCTTGCGTTTACAGCAAATGAATTATGTTCCTATAAAAACACAAGATATGGCCGTGGTCCAATCGGAGGCACGCTTCACTGCTCTACGAGCACCGTGTCAAGCAACACTCCGTTCGGCAAGGTATGCGGCGCGACACCGGACGGACGGGAAGCTTACACTGCGGTGGCAGATGGTCAGTCCCCGATGAAAGGAACTGATACGAGTGGTCCAACTGCAGCAATCCGTTCTGTGTCAAAGATTAACAATATACTGCTTTCCTGCGGTTCATTGTATAATTTGAAATTTAACCCGTCTGACCTGTATTAACATTCCAAAAGGCCGGATAGAGGCCTTGCTGAATTTAAATGCAGGTTGGAAAATGCGAGGAGGTGCGTTATGGAAAGGGTAGTGAAAAATGACGGACTTAAAAGATTTGTAAGTCTGATAGATGAATATTTTGCTTCCGGCGGTGCACAGATGCAGTTTAATATCGTGAGCAGGGATACCTTGCTTGCTGCCCAGAAAAATCCGCAGGAATATGCAGACCTGCTTGTACGTGTGGCAGGATACAGCGCGTATTTTACACAGCTGTCAAGGGATGTCCAGCAGGATATTATCGAAAGAACGGAAGAAAAACTATAGGTAAGTTTGTTCAGAAGAATGGGAGGAAAAAGAGATGAAAAAAAGGATAATGAGTATATTTCTGTGTATATGCGTGATGGGGACTTTAGCAGCCTGTCAGCCGGCAAGCCAGAAAAAGAGTACAGAGACAAAAAGTGCACAAGCAAGTAATGCAACGGGAGAAAGCTTCTCACCGACAAATGAAATGCTGAACACGCTGCCGGAAGAGCCGATTGGAGAAGAAAATGAATTCGAAGGATTGCAGATTGCGCTTTCTCAAAGAAACATTGCAGGCTCGGAATGGTATGAACAGCTTGTAAGGGTGGCACAGTTGGAGGCGGAGCACTTAGGCGTGAAACTGACCGTATACGATGGGGAAGATGATATTACAAAACAGATGGGTGATATTGAAACTGCGGTAAATATGAAAATGGACGCAATTATTGTAAACCCGAAGGATTCATCAGGGCTTCTTCCCGCAATCGAGAAAGTACATAATGCAGGAATACCACTGACAGTCGTAAACAGTGCAATGAGTGAAGAGGCGGCGCCTTTCACATTTGTCTCTGCTGATGTAGAGAACAGCGGCTATCAGGGCGGCTTTGAACTAGCAAAGGCATTTGACGAAAAATATGGATGGAAGGATTCTGTAAAAGCACTTGTACTCTCCGCGGCAGCGCAGGAAAAAGAGTCCGATTTGAGAAGATGGGGGCAGATCAACGGCTACAATGACTATATGCTCGAAAAGTACGGAAAATCAAATCTGGATATTGTTGCATACCAGTACTATAACTGGCAGCCAGAGCCCGCAATGACAGTGACGACTGATGTTCTGCAGGCAAATCCGGATCTGGACATTATCTTCAGTGCATGTGACGGCGGATGCCAGGGAGTTGTTTCTGCGATTGAATCAGCCGGCAAGACCGGGAAGATTATGATTACATCGATTGATGGAAGAAAATCTGTCCTGAAATGGATTAAAGACGGTGACAAAGGTGTTGCGGCAACAGTATCCAACGACCCGAGAATTATGGGAAAATGGGCGGTATACCTTGCTGCACAGCAGGCATCCGGTGTCACTACGCCGGCGACGTTTAACGTACCGAATACATGTTATACGAAGAGTAATGTGGACGATGTTTACGATCCGGACTCCACATATTAAAAGGAAAAGGCCGCCAAAGGGCGGTCTTTTACCTTATCAAAGGATTTGCCTTTAAGAAAAGGGAAAGAGGTGGTTAGGTATGGGATTTGCAGTTGAAATGAGACATATAACAAAGGCATTCTCCGGAGTGAAAGCAATAGATGATGTTTCCCTTCAAATCGAGGAAGGGGAAATCCATGCACTGATCGGCGAGAACGGTGCAGGGAAATCTACGCTGATGAATGTATTAAGCGGGAGCTTTTCACATCATACATATGAGGGAGAGGTGCTTGTGGGAGGGAATCAGGTGAAGCTTTTAAGCCCGGATGATGCGAACAAGGCGGGAATTGTCATGGTGCATCAGGAATTGGCACTGATTCCTGAGATCAGTGTTGCTGAGAACGTATTTCTGGGGCATATGCCGGGAAATCATACGGGGATTGACTGGAAAACAGTCTTTAAAAAAGCGGAAGAGGCATTAAAGCGGCTGTCACTGGACATTGATGTGAAATCAAAGGTAAAGTATTTAAGCGTTGGCCAGCAGCAGCTAGTTGAAATTGCCAAGGCAATTATGATGGGCGGAAGGGTACTGATTTTGGATGAACCGACGGCCCCGCTTACAGACCGTGAGACAGAGACCCTGTTCAGAATCCTGAAGGAACTGAAAAATGAGGGAATTACGATCATCTATATCAGCCACAGGCTGGAGGAGATTTTTAAACTTACGGATTCTGTATCGGTCATGAGAGACGGAAAAATGATCGTGACGAAAAAGACAAGCGAACTGACAACGGATCAGCTTGTGTCTTATATGATTGGCCGGGAATTAAAGAATATGTATCCTGATATAGAGACAGAAAAGGGTGATATTATTCTGGAGATTCTGGACTACAGCGTACCCCATCCGGAATATGACGGGAAAAATATCGTAAACCATGTCAGCATGGAATTCAGAAGAGGGGAAATTGTAGGAATCTCGGGGCTTCTGGGGGCCGGACGGACGGAGCTTATGATGGCGGTGACAGGCGGCTACAGAATTCCAGGAAAAGGGAAGATTAAACTGAATGGCAGGGAGATACTCTTTAAGTGTCCAAAAGAGGCGATCCGCTCTGGCATAGGATTCGTAACAGAGGACCGGAAAGGGAACGGTTTGATTGTAGACAAGTCCCTGTGTTTTAATTTAACTCTTGCAGCGCTGGACAAGGTCCGCACAAGACGTATGCTGAACCCAAAGAAAGAGAGTTCCCTTACAGAGAAGTTTATCAAGGATCTGGGGATCAAGTCGGCAGGCATGCATAATCCGGTAAAAAGCTTAAGCGGAGGCAATCAGCAAAAGGTCGTATTGGCAAAATGGCTGGCGACAGACCCCAAGATCTTAATATTGGACGAGCCGACCCGTGGGGTTGATGTGGGTGCAAAATATGAGATCTACACAATTATGAAGGAACTGGCAAAAGCCGGAGTGGCTATTATTATGATCTCTTCCGACCTGCCTGAAGTAATTGGTATGAGCGACCGCGTCTATATCATGAGCGAGGGGAACCTGACAGGGGAACTGAATAAAGAAATGCTGACAGAAGAAAACATTATGAAATATGCAACCAATACTGTAAATGAGCAGAGATAGGTGAGGAGGAATCAAAATATGGAAAAGATTGTTGCCGGAAAAACAGGTCATTTCAAAGCAGGGAAATTTATTAAGAATAATTTTGTTATTATTGCCTTTATTCTTATATTTATATTCAGTTGTTTTGCGACCCCTGTATTTTTAACAGTAGGGAATATTACATCAGTCCTGATCACGAACTCTATTTCTGCAATCTGTGCGCTGGGAATGCTCATGATTATCATCACAGGCGGGATTGACCTTTCAGTTGGCTCGTATGTCTGTATTTGTGTCTGTCTGACAGCAGGTTTTATTCAGAATGGGATGGGGCCCATGGCAATTGCGGCAGTAGGAGGATTAGGGATTTTATTCGGCTGTGTGACCGGAGTTCTGGTCGCTTATGCAAAGGTAGCTCCGTTTATCGTGACGCTTGCTATGACATCCATTCTGAAAGGCCTTGCCTACATGTATCAGGTAGGAGAGAATCGGAGAATTGACGGGACATTCTGGCCGGATTTTATCCAGGGGTCTGTCTTATTCATTCCTACACCGATTTTTATCATGGTATTGGTATTTTTAATTGTACTTTTTGTACTAAATAAAACGAAATATGGAAGAGGGCTCTACGCCATCGGCGGTAATCAGGAGACCGCCAGGCTGGCAGGTATCAATGTAAAAGGATATCTTGTGGCAGTATATGCGATCGGTGGATTTCTGTTTGGATTGGCCGGAATGATTCTTGCGGGACGCCTGAGCATGGGTACAGCAACCGTAGGTGATGGATATGAGCTGGATGCCATCGCATCCGTTGTGATTGGAGGAGCATCCTTATCAGGAGGCACCGGAGGTGCGGTAAAGACTCTGATCGGCGCATTTCTGATGGGAATTCTGATGAATGTCATGAACCTTTTGGGAATTGCATCCTATCCGCAGATGGTCTTCAAGGGAATTATCATTGTAGCGGCTGTCCTTGCTAATCGGAATGACTAGATGCAGGGGGACAGGATCATGACAGGCTCAGTTTACGGAAGTACAGCAAAAAGAGGCGGCCTTGTAGCCAATATTGAGAGGTATGCCCTTAACGACGGACTTGGAGTGCGGACCACGGTCTTTCTGAAAGGCTGCCCCCTGAGGTGCAGATGGTGCTGCAACCCAGAAACACAAAGTAATAAGAAAGAATTCATGTTTTTTGCGGACAATTGTATTGCATGCGGCGCCTGCATGGAAAGTTGTCCTTATGGAGCGTTAAAGACATCACCTGCCGGGGACAGGAATATCTGCAGTGACTGCGCGGACCGGGAATCTCCATTTCCCTGTGTAGAGCAGTGCTTCACGGGATGCAGGAAAATCAGCGGAGAAGAGATGACTGCTGGAGAAGTGACAGCGCTGGTGAAACGGGACATGAACTTCTATCTGAAAAGCGGCGGCGGCGTTACGATTTCCGGAGGGGAACCACTTGCCCAGCCGGAATTCCTGGAAGAACTGCTGAAGTCTCTTAAGGAAAGCTGGATCAACACAGCAATCGAGACCTGCGGGGCGGGGAAGGCAGAGACGATCGAAAGGATTGCCCCTTATGCAGACATGGTATTTTTCGATATAAAGTGCATGGATGACATGAAACATAAGCAATGGACCGGCTCCGGAAACAAGCTGATACTGGATAGATTTCTTCTGATGGCGGAGATGGCGCGGAAGTATTCCTTTGACCTGATCGCCAGAACTCCAATTATTCCCGGCTTTAATGACTCGGAGGAGGAAATACGTGCAATCGGAGAGTTCATAAAAAGCGCCGGAGCTTCTGCCGTGGCCGGGTATGAGCTGCTCCCGTACCATAAGCTTGGGAGAGGCAAGTATAAGGCGCTGGGAAGGAGGTATGGTTTAGAAAACCTGACACCTCCCTCCGGCCCGCTGATGGAAAGGCTGAATGCAGCAGCGGGGAGCACAGGTGTGGAGATGTGTAAGTTCTAAAAATGCAGGTGCTTATCCGGTATATTTATTATCCGATGTGGATTTTCGGTGAAACAGAAATGAAAACGTGGGTCCTAATACTTGAAAAAACAGGTTGATTCCACTATAATACTTCTTGTGCTATATCCAAATCACGAAAGCGAGGTATTATCGTTTGCAGAAGGAACAACTGTCGTTTGACACCATAAATCAACAGCAGGCCGTTTTTGGGCCGGAGGATAAATATATTAAGCTAATTGAAAACAGCTTTCATGTGAGCATTGTAGGCCGCGATTCCATGCTGGAAGTCGCAGGGGAATCAGAGATTGATGTCAACTGTGTGAAAGAAGTTTTAGAATGCATGAAACAGCTCCACACCGGCGGCGCTGCGCTGACGGAAGATACCGTACACCGTCTGATCGAGGAATCCAGGGATGGAGGACTCGATGAAACTTATAAAGCCATGCAGGATGTCGTTACCCTGACTTATAAGCATGGCCCCGTGAAGTGTAAGACTCTTGGACAGAAGAATTATGTAAAAGCGTTAAAGGAAAATATTGTCACTTTCTGTATCGGCCCTGCCGGAACCGGAAAAACATACCTGGCCGTTGCCCAGGCAGCGGAAGAATTAAAACGGGGGGAAATCGATAAGATCATTATGAGCAGGCCGGCGATAGAAGCGGGGGAAGAGCGTCTGGGATTTCTGCCCGGAGACCTGGCGCAGAAGGTAGACCCCTATCTGAGACCGTTGTACGATGCCCTGGACGATATATTCGGACGCGAAAAATCAGAGAAACATCAGGAGCGCGGTGAGATCGAGATTGCTCCCCTGGCATATATGAGAGGCCGTACCTTAAGCCGGGCACGCGTGATAATCGACGAAAGTCAGAATGCGTCATTTTCCACGCTGAAGATGGCGCTGACGCGCCTTGGCGAAGGCTCAAAGATGGTACTGACCGGTGATGTGACTCAGATCGACCTTCCGAGGAATACAGATTCCGGTCTGGAAAGATGCGCACGGATTCTGGGCGGTATCGATGATATCGCCGTTACGAAGTTATCAAACCGTGACGTAGTCCGCAATAAGATTGTGAAAGATATTGTAAAGGCATTTGAAAAGGAAGAAGAACGTACACAGGCAAGACGTGACAAGAAACGGATCGGATCCGGTCCGAAGACGAGATAGTTTGAAATGGAATGAAAAAGATACATCCGGGGAAAAGATATCCCGGCTGTATCTTTTTCATTTAGTACAGGTGCAAAAGCCTCAAAGTAGCCCCTCTACGCCTACGTTTTTGCGTCTGCACTCTCGAAAAAACATTCTCACCGAACCAGCAAGGTATTTGGATTGTCCTATACTAGGAAGCTTTGTAAAAAAAGCAACTTTACAAGGGAGTGAAATGAGGTGTATAATAGGCTGGAGTTTGTATGTAAAGAATTGGAAATAAAACAATTATAATTCGAACCGGCAAACAGTTAGTAAAGGAGTAACTCATGAGTTTATACATGGAAGAAGAAGGCGGACTGAAGCTGCCTTTCAATACAGAAGATACAGCAAATCTTGTGATTGAGGCGGCGCTGGAATACGAAGGCTGTCCGTATGAGGCTGAGATTAATCTGCTGCTGACCACAGACGAGGATATCCGGGACATGAATCAGATGTTCCGCCAGATAGACAAAGCGACGGACGTGCTGTCTTTTCCTATGCTGGAATATGAGACGCCCGGGGATTTTTCAGAGATGGAAGCGCATTCCCAGGACTGCTTTAACCCAGAATCCGGGGAACTGATGCTGGGGGATATCGTCATATCAAAAGATAAAGTCCTTGAACAGGCAGAGGCTTACGGACATTCTCCTCGCAGAGAATACGCTTTTCTGATTGCCCACAGCATGCTGCACTTATTTGGATATGACCATATGGAGGAGGAAGAACGTCTTCTTATGGAGCAGAAGCAGAGGGACATTCTTGAAAATATTCAGATATTGCGGTAGGGTGTGTTTTGCATTGGAGCAAGGATTATCAATCACACTCTTTGCTAAGTAAACGGAACAGTTGCACGGAGGGAACTTATGGCTGAGTCACATAAGCAAAAAAAGAGAAAAGATGATTTTCTAATGCAGGGTGCGATCCTGGCGATTGCCGGAGTCATCACGAAAATCATTGGTGTTGTATATAGAATTCCCCTGACAAATATTCTGGGGGATGAAGGGATGGGATTTTACGGGTATGCGTTCGAAGTCTATGCACTGGCGCTGCTTCTATCTTCCCTGAGCCTGCCGACCGTAGTCTCAAAGCTTGTCTCCGCGAGGATGGCTATGAGGCAGAGAAGGAACGCATTCCGCGTATTTGTATGCTCCCTGGTGTTTTCCCTTGTGATTGGGGCTGTATTCGCCCTCATCATTTTCTTTGGCGCGGATCTGATTTCCACTCACATCATGGAATCGCCGCTCAGCGCTTATGCCCTGAAGGTTCTGGCGCCCGGGCTTTTTATTGTATCCGTCTTAGGTGTTCTGAGGGGATATTTCCAGGGGCTTGGCACCATGGTACCCACGGCCGTGTCACAGGTAATTGAGCAGATTGTCAATGCGGTTATCAGCCTGGCTGGCGCAAGCATCCTCTTTGGTATCGGGATAAAAGCGGCGGAGAAGCAGAATAACGATCTGATGGGGCCTGCATACGGGGCCGCAGGAGGAACACTGGGAACAATTGCAGGAGCCCTGTCTGCCCTGTTCTTCCTGTTATTTGCCATTTTTGTATACCGCGGTGTCATACGCAGACAGCTCCGCACAGACAGAACCCGCCGTCAGGAGAGCTACGGCCGGATTCTGAAGATTCTTCTGATTACGCTCGTTCCTATTATATTCAGTACTGCGATTTACAACATTAACCAGTTACTGGATATGACAATATTTAATAAAATTATGGCTGCGCAGGGGTATTCGGAAGAAAAATACATGGCTCTGCTGGGAATTTATTCGGGAAAATATAATACACTGCTCAGTGTACCGCTCGCCATGGCCAACGGTCTGGCAGCATCTATTATCCCCAGTCTGACCGGAGCGGTTGCCAGAAATGACCGACCGCAGATTCATAATAAGATTAACCAGTCTGTCCGGTTCACCATGCTCATAGCAATCCCCTGTTTTGTGGGATTTGTGGTACTGGCATCACCGATTATGGTTCTGCTTTTCGGAGATTCCAGTCGTACACCGGCATTGCTCCTCGCGGTCGGATCCATTACACTTGTATTTTACTGTTTATCCACGGTTACAAATTCCGTGCTGCAGGGCCTGGACAAAATATCTGTGCCTGCTAAGAATGCGGGAATATCACTGGTTGTACATATCATTTCCCTGCTGATTATGCTGATTGTATTTAAATGGAATATTTACGCGCTTGTGGGCAGCAACATTGTATTTGCACTTTGCATGTGTATCCTGAATATCAGGGCCATTCACAAGGCGAACGGACACCGTCAGGAGATGGAAAAGACTTTTGTGAAGCCGCTTCTCGCAGCCGTCATCATGGGTGTTGTTACGTATGCCGTGCACCTGGTGCTTGATCTTCTGATCGGAGGCCGTATTCCGACGATCCTTTCGATTTTGGCTGCCGTTGCCGTATACGCCGTGAGTATCTTAAAATTGGGTGCTCTTTCACCGGAAGATATCCGTGATCTGCCCCAGGGACGGAAAATACTGAGGATATGCAGAAAACTGCATCTGCTTCCCCACGGCGGACGGTAGAAACAACAGCCGATAAACTGATAATTTTTTCGAAAAATTGTATAGAATAATAAAAAAAGCCAATACTGTATGAAAAAAGGAGTCGGTCCTTATGAAAATGAAATACTGTATTGGCTTTTTTGCAGGCGTTTTTCTGCTTGTTTCCATGCTGGGGATTGGCTACCAGCTCAGCTACCAGTATATGCTGGACAGGCAGGAAGCCAAGGCTGAAATTCCGGAACAGAAAACGGAAAGCATTACAACAAAAGGGAGTGCCACAAAGAATGAAGGCTATTATATTTGTGAGCTCCATGGATATATTGTAGTTTATCTCAATGACAAGACAACAATTTATGAAGTTACAAGTATTCCGCTTTCAAACCTGCCGGAAGATATGCAGGAGGAAGTCAAGGAAGGAAAACTGATCGAGACGGAACAGGCACTCTACGGATTTTTAGAAAATTATTCGAGCTGATAAGTAGACGAAATCTGTCAAATAGTGTAATATATACTTTGTTCTGCAGCTTTGCTAAAGAAAATGATCTGCAAATAGGAGAAACAAATGGACGAACAAAAGATTAAACGAATCAATGAATTATACAGAAAATCCAAAGCCGAAGGCCTTACCGAATCTGAAAAGAAGGAACAGAAAATCCTGCGCCAGGAATATGTGGATTCTTTCAGGCAGAATCTGCGCAGCCAGCTTGATCGAATTGATATTGAGGAAAAAGATGGGACTGTTGTGAATCTGGGTGAAAAGTTTGGAAACAAAAAAGGAAATTAGGGCAAGGCTAAAAAAAGACAGGGCCTCTCTTCCCGCAGAGATGAGACAGGCCTTCAGCGACAGGATTTTTAAGGCTGTTATCGGACATCCCCTGTATCAGAATGCAGAGGAGATCTATTGTTATGTCGCTTTCCGGGAAGAAGTGTCTACGTTGTCGCTGGTGGAATACTCCTGGAAAATGGGAAAAAAGGTTGCAGTTCCCAAGATCCATGTGGATAACTCCGGGCTTAGAATGGAGTTTTATTATATTGACAGTATGGATGAACTGTCAGAAGGGTATTATGGGATATCCGAGCCGCCGGCAGAGAAAATGGCCTCCGGCAGCCAGGTACTGGTTATTATGCCCGGCGTGGCTTTTGACAGGCGGGGCAGCCGCATTGGTTACGGAAAAGGCTTTTATGACTCTTATCTTGGAAAGCATCCCGAATACCGCCGCATAGCGCTTGCCTATGAGATGCAGTGCCTGGATCGGATTCCTTCTGAGGTACACGATATCCGGCCTGAATGTATCATAACAGAAAAGGAGATTTATACATGCTGACAGGACTTCCGGGCGATCCGGTCATTTTGCTGAGCGTCGTGAATACGAAGCTCAGGGATTATTATCAATCATTGGACGAACTTTGCGATGATTTGGCGATATCCGCAGAAGAATTGGCCGGGAAGCTGAAAATGATAGATTACGAATATGATGCCGCAAGGAACCAGTTTGTCTGACTGCTGTCCGGGGCATAAGTAAAGGGATATTACATATGAAAACAATTGATTTTTCAAAAATTGACTTATTAAAAGAACCGCCTGTCCGAGAGCCGGAAAGGCAGTATTATTTTATAGCAAAAGCAAGAGAATACGTCAGGGAGCAGGCCGAAAAAGCAGGCCATCCTCTGACTTTTTGCGTTGTCACCTTTGGCTGCCAGATGAATGCCAGGGACTCCGAGAAACTGGCTGGTATACTGGAACAGATCGGATACCGGGAGGAAACCGACGAGGAAAAAGCGGATTTTGTAATTTATAATACCTGTACCGTCAGGGAGAACGCCAATCAGAGGGTGTACGGAAGGCTCGGCCAGTTAAACCGTGTCAAAAAAAAGAATCCGCATATGCTGATCGGCCTTTGCGGTTGTATGATGCAGGAACCGGAAGTCGTAGAAAAGCTTAAGAAGAGTTATCGGTTTGTAGATTTGATTTTCGGCACCCACAATATCTATAAATTTGCTGAACTGATTGCTACCCGTCTGGAATCCGGGCGTATGGTCATCGATATATGGAAAGATACAGATAAGATCGTAGAGGATCTGCCTGCAGAAAGAAAGTATTCGTTTAAATCCGGTGTTAATATCATGTTCGGCTGCAATAATTTCTGCAGCTACTGCATTGTCCCCTATGTGAGGGGGCGGGAGAGAAGCCGTAATCCACGCGATATCATCCGTGAGATCGAGGAACTGGTGGCTGACGGAGTGGTTGAAGTGATGCTTCTGGGACAGAATGTAAACTCCTACGGAAAGAACCTGGACCAGCCCATGAGTTTTGCACAGCTGCTCCGGGAGATTGAAAAAATAGACGGACTGAAAAGGATTCGTTTTATGACATCCCATCCCAAGGATCTGTCCGACGAACTGATCGAAGTGATGGGCAGCTCCGAAAAGATCTGCCGTCATCTCCATCTGCCGGTACAGTCCGGAAGCAGCCGCATTCTGGAAAAGATGAACCGCCGCTATACAAAAGAGCATTATCTGGAGCTGGTTGAAAAAATAAGGTCTTCTGTGCCGGACATCTCTCTGACTACGGATATTATCGTTGGTTTTCCGGGGGAGACGGAAGAGGATTTTCAGGAGACTCTGGATGTGGTCAGGAAAGTACGATATGACAGCGCCTTTACCTTTATCTATTCCAAGAGAACCGGCACGCCTGCGGCGGTAATGGAAGACCAGGTTCCAGAGGGCGTGGTGAAGGACCGATTCGACCGCCTCTTAAAAGAGGTGCAGAGTATATCGGGCGAAGTGTGTAGTGTATACACGAATACAATCCAGGATGTACTTGTCGAGACGGTCAATGACCACGATGCGGCGCTGGTAACCGGCCGAATGGGCAATAACCTGCTGGTTCATTTTCCAGGCGGTGAGGACCTGATCGGAAAGATTGTAAGTGTGGAATTAAAAGAATGCAGAGGTTTTTATTATATTGGCGATATGATTAAGAAATAAATTGTTGCTATGCACGCCCGATGAGACGTGCATAGTAACAATAAATTCCACCTATAATTCAATAAAAAACGTCCAGACTATATATAACAGATACGAATGGATATATAGGAGGACGTTTTTTCGGTGAAAAAAGTGAGCGAATACCTGGTACTCTGGACACTGGGCGGAACAATTTATTATACATTTGAAGTCATATTCAGAGGCTTTTCACATTGGTCCATGTTTTTGCTGGGCGGGCTTTGCCTTGTCTTCTTTGGACAGCAGGGACTCTGGGTAAAATGGGAGGATCCGCTTTGGCTGCAGCTGGTCCGCTGCGTGCTGTTTGTGACGGCGGGAGAGTTTATCACCGGGATCATAGTGAATAAATGGCTGCATTGGAACGTCTGGGATTATTCGGATCAGCCTTTTCAACTGTTCGGACAGATATGTGCGCCCTTTACCATCTTATTTTCCGGGCTGAGCGTGTTCGGGATCTTTCTGGCGGCATACCTGCTTTACTGGCTCTATGGAGAGACAAAACCACATTTTCACGTACTGTAATATTTTGCGTAACAGCTCAGACAGGTCTGCGCATTTACTGCGCAGACCGTACGAAAACATGGTGGTTGCAGGCATACAGCCCTTCGCCGCAGGCGAATTTAAATGGACTGGATGCGTAACAGTTCAGGCCTGTCTGAACTGTTACTATTTTACAAACATGTGTCGGCTCTTTGAGAAAAATTCTCTTTCACAACTTTTTTAAAAATGGTATACTAGTATAAGACAATCTAAATACCTTACTGTTTCGCTGGCCTGATTTTCCGATAGCACAGACGCAAAAGCCTCAGCGTAGCACCACTACGCCTGCGTTTTTGCGTCTGCACTCTCGAAAAATCATTCTCACCGAACCAGCAAGGCATTTAAATTGTCTTATACTAGAATGGAAATTCAGAAGCGAAAGGAAGTAGAAACGTGGCAGAATTAACACCAATGATGCAGCAGTATATGGAGACAAAGAATCAGTATCCGGACTGCATTTTATTCTATAGATTAGGCGATTTTTACGAGATGTTTTTTGAGGATGCCATTACGGCATCCAGGGAACTGGAGATCACGCTGACAGGCAAAAGCTGCGGGCTGGAGGAGCGGGCACCCATGTGCGGTGTCCCTTATCATGCCGTAGACAATTACCTGAACAAACTGGTCGCAAAGGGCTACAAGGTAGCCATCTGTGAGCAGATGGAGGACCCCAAGCTGACAAAGGGACTTGTCAAACGGGATGTAGTGCGGATTGTCACCCCCGGAACCAATCTGGCCCCGCAGGCACTGGATGAGACAAAGAACAATTATCTGATGTGTATCGTTTACATAGCCGACCGTTATGGCCTGGCCATCTCCGATATTACGACCGGAGACTATTTTGTAACAGAACTTCCCGACAGCGTAAAGCTGATGGATGAGATTTACAAGTTTATGCCCTCCGAAATCATCTGCAATGAATCTTTTTACATGAGCGGCATGGATTTGGATGACCTGAGAAACCGGCTTGGAATCGCTATATATTCTCTGGACGCCTGGTATTTTGATGATGCAGTCTGCAGGAAGAAGCTGCTGGAGCATTTTCATGTATCCTCCTTTGCAGGGCTTGGGCTGGAGGATTATGACTGCGGGATCATCAGCGCCGGAGCCCTCCTTCAGTATCTGCTGGAAACCCAGAAAAACAATCTGTCCCATTTGACCCATATTACTCCCTATACCACGGGAAAATATATGATGCTGGACAGTTCTACCAGAAGGAATCTGGAACTATGCGAGACGCTGAGGGAAAAGCAAAAAAGAGGTTCCCTGCTCTGGGTGCTGGATAAGACCCGGACTGCCATGGGGGCCCGGACACTCAGGAAGTATGTGGAACAGCCTTTGATAGAAAAAGAGGAGGTTCTTCGGCGCCTGGATGCGGTAGAGGAATTAAAGAACAATGCAATCTCTCGCGAAGAGATCCGCGAATACCTGTCGCCGGTCTATGACCTGGAACGCCTGATTACCCGAATCACCTACGGTTCTGCCAATCCAAGAGACCTGACCGCGCTGTGCAGTTCGCTGGAGATGCTGCCGCCGATCAAATACATACTCGAAGAGATGCAGTCCCCGCTTCTGGGAGGAGTGCGCGATGATCTGGATACACTGGAAGATTTGTGTTCGCTGATCAAGGATGCGATCATAGATGATCCTCCGCTTGCGATGAAAGAGGGCGGTATTATACGGGACGGCTACAGCGAGGAGGTCGATACGCTCAGGCACGCCAAGTCAGACGGGAAAGACTGGCTGGCTAAGCTGGAAGAAGAAGAGCGTGAAAAAACCGGTATTAAGAATCTGAAGATTAAGTACAACAAGGTCTTCGGATATTATCTGGAAGTGACCAATTCCTATAAAGATCTTGTGCCGGATTATTATACAAGAAAGCAGACGCTTGCCAATGCGGAGCGTTATATTACACCGGAACTCAAAGAGCTGGAAGACACAATACTGGGGGCAGAGGACAAGCTGTATGCACTGGAATACGAGCTATACAGCGCTGTCCGCGACACCATAGCCGGGGAGGTCGAGCGCATCCAGAAAACAGCCAAGGCGGTGGCGGCGCTGGACGTATTTGCATCCCTTGCCCTGATTGCGGAACGCAATAATTATGTGCGCCCTAAAATTAACGAAAAGGGCGTAATCGACATCAAGGACGGACGGCACCCGGTCGTGGAAAAGATGATTCCCAATGATATGTTCATCTCAAACGATACCTATCTGGATGATAAAAAGCAGAGGATCTCCATCATCACCGGACCGAATATGGCCGGTAAGTCCACTTACATGCGGCAGGCCGCACTGATCGTTTTGATGGCGCAGCTGGGCTCCTTTGTTCCGGCATCCAGTGCCAATATCGGGCTGGTCGACAGGATCTTTACCCGGGTTGGGGCGTCGGATGATCTCGCTTCCGGACAGAGTACGTTTATGGTCGAGATGACAGAGGTTGCCAATATCCTGCGCAATGCAACCAGCAAAAGCCTGCTTATCCTGGACGAAATCGGAAGGGGAACCAGCACATTTGACGGACTCTCCATCGCATGGGCCGTTGTGGAGTATATCTCCGACACGCATCTGCTGGGAGCAAAAACACTGTTTGCGACACACTACCATGAGCTGACCGAGCTGGAAGGCAAGATAGAAAACGTAAACAATTACTGTATTGCGGTAAAAGAAAAGGGAGACGACATCGTTTTCCTGCGCAAGATCGTGAAAGGCGGGGCGGACAAGAGTTATGGGATCCAGGTAGCCAAACTTGCCGGAGTGCCGGACATTGTCATAGAAAGGGCAAAAGAGATTGTAGAAGAACTCAGTGATGAGGATATCACCACAAGAGTCAGCGAAATTGCCGTCAAAGAACACGAGAGCAAAAAGAAATCCAAGGTCAAAAAATACGATGAAGTTGACATCGCCCAGATGTCTCTGTTTGATACGGTAAAAGACGGAGATGTCCTGGAAGAATTGAAAAATATTGATGTTGGGAACCTGACCCCGATTGATGCATTAAACACGATATACAGATTGCAAAACAAACTGAAAAACCGCTGGTAAAAGCAAAGGGGTCTGACCCTCTTGCAAAGGGGACCACCCCCTTTGCAGAAGGGTCAGACCCCTGGAGCGTGTTTGATAATTCATTGTACACGTCTGACCGCCCCATTTCACGACCTATTTTAGCCAAATTTTATCAACGTAGAACCACTACGCCTCAAAAATTTGGTTAAAACATCTCGCAAAGTGGGACAATCAGCCGTATACATGGTTTATCAAACACACTCTATGGCGGAAAAGGAGAGAAGCTATGCCACATATTCAGGTATTGGATCAGATTACAATTGATAAAATTGCTGCCGGAGAGGTGATTGAGCGTCCGGCCTCTATTGTAAAGGAGCTGGTGGAAAACGCCATTGATGCCCGGGCTACTGCCGTTGTAGTGGAGATACAGGAGGGCGGTATTTCTTTTATCCGGATCATGGATAATGGGGACGGAATACTCCGTGAGGACGTGCCAAATGCTTTCCTCAGGCATTCTACAAGCAAGATTCGGGCGGTTGAAGACCTTTCGCACATCGAATCGCTGGGATTCCGCGGAGAGGCTCTTTCCAGTATTGCTGCAGTTACGCAGGTGGAATTGATTACGAAGAGGAGAGAAGATACTTTAGGAACCCGCTATCTAATTGAGGGCGGCAAAGAACAATTGATAGAGGATACAGGCGCTCCGGATGGGACGACCTTCCTGATACGCCAGCTTTTCTATAATGTTCCGGCCAGAAGAAAGTTCTTGAAGACCCCTATGACAGAGGCCGGTCATATACAAGACCTGTTGATGCGCCTGGCGCTTTCCCATCCGGAAGTGTCATTCCAGTTCATCAACAACGGGCAGGAAAAGTTAAGGACAGCGGGTAATGGCCGGTTGAAAGATGTGATCTACAGCATCTATGGACGCGAGGTGGCCGCCAATTTGATTGAGATGGATTACGGGAAAGGCGGGATCCATATTACCGGCTATCTCGGGAAGCCTACCATCAGCCGCGGCAACCGGAATTTCGAAAACTTTTTTGTAAATGGCAGGTATGTAAAGAGCGCCATGATCTCCAAGGCCATAGAGGATGCATACCGTGATTTTGTTATGCAGCATAAATTTCCTTTTGTTGTATTACACTTCCATATTAATGGCGAAGATATAGATGTAAACGTTCATCCTACAAAGATGGAACTTCGGTTCCAAAGACAGCAGGAAGTATACAACACGGTCTATGAAGCCGTGCACAGAACGCTGCTGGAACCGGAATTAATCCCTGTCGTGGATGTCCCGGAACCTCCAAAGGCGGCAGAAGAGGCTCCGTCAGGAAGTCCGTTCTTACTAAGACCCAAGGCTGGCGCCGTGTCGGATAAAGGCTCGCCAATGACCGCAGGAAAGCAGGAAAGCGCGGAGATGGCGCCCGAGGAGAAAAATGAAGACTACTTCCTCAAAAAGATGAGGGAAAGAGTCTTGTCTTACCATAACCGTGCGTCCTCCGCGGAAGTATCCGATATCCGCCAGATCCACCGACCGGATGAACAGACATCCCGAATCCGGGAAGCCGCGGAAAAACGCAGGGCAGACGAACAGACAACCCACGATGCAAAGCCCCTGCCGGCAGTAACCATCCGGGAAGCCGGGGATATCCCATCCTCTGCTTGGTCAGATGCAGCACCGACACATCTTTCAGAAGAGCGGGCAGTTTATGGAGAAAATCCGGAACCTTCTGAGAAGCCAAAAGCCACCGAGAAGCCGGAAGCCCCTGAAAAGCCGGAACAGCTGAATCTTTTCGACGAAAAGCTGCTGAAGCGCGAGGTAAAGGCGGAATATAAGCTCATTGGCCAGGTGTTCGATACGTACTGGCTAGTCCAGTTCCATGACAGCCTCTATATCATAGACCAGCATGCCGCCCATGAGAGAGTTCTTTATGAGCGGACACTCAAAGGCATGAAAAACCGGGAGTTTACCTCCCAGTATCTGAGTCCGCCTGTCATCCTCAGCCTTTCCATGCAGGAGACAGAGCTTCTGAATGAGCATATGGACCGGTTTAAAAGAATCGGGTTTGAAATCGAACCCTTTGGTGGCGATGAGTATGCAGTCCGCGCAATACCGGACAATCTGTTTGGTATTGCAAAGAAGGAGCTGCTCCTGGAGATGCTGGACGGACTGGCCGATGGGATTACGACTTCCATGACGCCGGAACTGATTGACGAGAAGGTGGCGTCCATGTCCTGCAAGGCCGCAGTAAAAGGAAATAACCGCCTGTCCGCCATGGAGGTGGATACACTGATCCAGGAGCTGCTGGAGCTGGACAATCCATATCACTGTCCTCACGGACGGCCGACCATTATCGCCATGACGAAACGGGAACTGGAAAAGAAATTTAAGAGGATCATATAAATGAAAAAGCCATTGATTATATTGACGGGGCCGACCGCCGCAGGCAAAACGAAAGCTTCCATCGGCCTTGCAAAAGCAGTAGGTGGAGAGATTATTTCCGCCGACTCCATGCAGGTATACCGGTACATGGACATCGGCTCCGCGAAAATCCGGCCCGCCGAAATGGAGGGAATTCCCCACCATCTTGTAGACGTCCTGGATCCGGAAGAGGACTTTCATGTGGTGCGTTTCCAGCAGATGGCAAAGGAGGCCATGAAAGGAATCTATAAAAGAGGACACATTCCCATAGTCGTGGGCGGCACGGGTTTTTACATCCAGGCCCTGCTCTATGATATCGACTTTACGGAGAATGAGGGGGATACCGCCTGCAGGGAGCATCTGGAGCAGCTTGCCAGGGAAAAGGGAGCTGCATACCTCCACGCAATGCTGCGGGAAAAAGACCCCAAATCAGCCGAAGATATCCACGAGAACAACGTAAAACGCGTGATCCGCGCCCTGGAATTTTATCAGCAGACCGGGATTCGTATCTCGGATCACAATGCAGAAGAACGAAAAAAAGAATCTCCGTACAATTACGCCTATTTTGTGCTTCATGATGACCGGTCACGCCTGTATGAACGGATTGACCGCCGGGTTGACCGGATGCTGGAAGAAGGCCTCGTGGAAGAGGTAAAATCATTAAAGGACCGCGGTCTTGGACGTGATAAAATCTCCATGCAGGGGCTGGGATACAAGGAAATCATGGCGTATCTGGATCAGGAGATGACGCTGGATGAAGCGGTTTATACGATCAAAAGAGACACCCGCCACTTTGCAAAGCGGCAGATTACCTGGTTCAAAAGAGAACATGATGTCATCTGGCTGAATAAACAGGAATTTGCTTATAATGAGAAACGCCTTCTTGCACGGATGCTGGATGAGCTGGAAAAACGCAGTATAATAGAGAAAGAAGATAGATGAGGATCGCAGTATGAGCTTAGAAATGAATCAGATATATGAAGAATTAGGTATCCAAAAAGAAGTATACGAATTCGGGCGCAAGGCGGAAGAGGAGCTTGCCCCCCGGTTCCGTGAGTTTGAAAAGACTGCGGAATTCAATCAGCTGAAGGTACTGCATGCGATGCAGGAAAACCGTGTTAACGAAGGCTGTTTTCAGTTTGCAAGCGGATACGGTTACAACGACCAGGGCAGGGATACCCTGGAAGCGGTGTACGCCAGCGCCTTCCATACGGAAGCCGCTCTGGTACGTCCGCAGATTACCTGCGGGACCCACGCCCTTGCCCTTGCCCTTGCGGCAAACCTGCGTCCCGGGGACGAGCTGCTTTCTCCCGTGGGCAAACCTTATGACACCCTGGAAGAAGTAATCGGAATCCGTGAATCAAAAGGTTCCCTGGCAGAATACGGCATCACCTACCGCCAGGTGGAACTGCTGGAAAACGGATATTTTGACTATCCGGCAATCAAAGCGGCGCTGAACGAAAAGACAAAGCTGGTTACCATACAGCGCTCCAAAGGCTATCAGACACGTCCCAGCTATTCCGTTCATAAAATCGGAGAACTGATCGCCTTTATCAAAGGGATCAAACCGGATGTTATCTGTATGGTAGACAACTGTTACGGAGAATTTGTCGAAACCATCGAACCGAGCGATGTGGGCGCGGATATGATCGTAGGTTCCCTGATCAAAAATCCGGGCGGCGGTCTGGCTCCCATAGGCGGGTACATTGCCGGAAAGGAGGCGCTGATCGAAAACTGCGCGTACCGCCTGACATCCCCTGGACTTGGCAGGGAGGTCGGCGCATCTCTTGGCGTCATGCAGTCCTTTTACCAGGGATTCTTTCTGGCCCCTACCGTAGTGTGCAGTGCAGTAAAAGGTGCCGTATTCGCCGCATATCTGTATGAAAAGCTGGGATTTGGCGTGATACCTGACAGCAGGGAAAGCAGGCATGATATCATCCAGGCAGTGGAACTGGGAACTCCCGAAGGCGTAATTGCATTCTGCAAGGGCATCCAGGCCGCAGCTCCTGTCGACAGTTACGTAACACCGGAACCCTGGGCCATGCCGGGATATGACAGCGATGTAATCATGGCGGCCGGCGCGTTTGTCCAGGGCTCCTCTATCGAATTGAGTGCGGACGGTCCGATCAAACCGCCCTACGCGGTTTATTTCCAGGGCGGGCTGACATGGCCACATGCCAAACTTGGTATCCTGAAATCATTGCAGAGCATGGTGGACGCAGGAATTATCTCAGCCGAATCCCTGCTGCAATATTAGAGCGTGTCTGAAAATTCATTGCTGCAGGCAGCATTCAACCACAAGGCACAAAGAAGAAAAGGAGGCACATCCATGAATAAAGTTGCAGTAATCGGGGGCGGGGCATCCGGCCTGATGGCAGCCATTACCGCCGCGCGAAACGGCGCCGGGGTCTGTATTCTTGAACATAAGGACCGGGTGGGCAGAAAAATTCTGGCGACAGGAAACGGCAGGTGCAATTTTACGAACCTGCACCAGGAACCGATCTGCTACCACTCTGAAAATGTTCTCTTTCCCTGGAAGATCATTGAAAAATTCAATGCGCAGCAGACAATCGCATTTTTTCTGGAACTGGGCATCTATTCTAAAAACAGGAACGGATATCTCTACCCGCAGTCTGACCAGGCATCCGCGGTCCTGGAAGTGCTGCGCATGGAGGCGCGCCGCCTGGGGATAGAGATCCATACGGAGACAGAATGCAGAGAAATCATTCCGAATAAAAAAGGATTTCTGCTGCAGACAGATCACGGCAGTTTCCGTGTACAGAAGGTCATCCTGGCCGCCGGTTCCAAGGCTGCTCCATCCACGGGTTCCGATGGTTCCGGCTATGGCCTGGCAAAACAGCTGGGACACCGTCTGGTTCCGGTTCTTCCCTCCCTTGTGCAGTTGAAATGCAGAGAGAACTTCTATAAAAGCATCGCCGGTGTTCGTGTCGGAGGAAGCGTGTCTGTCTATACGGACGGTGAATGCCAGGCAAAGGATACTGGGGAGATCCAGCTTACCGGTTATGGCATATCGGGAATCCCGGTTTTTCAGGTCAGCCGCTGCGCCGCTATCGGTCTCTATGAAAAAAAGTCGGTAACCGCAGTATTGAATTTTATGCCTGATTTTACAGAAGAACAATTTCTGGCCTTTTTGAAAAAACGGATTGCCGCCCGTCCGCAAAAAACAGCAGAAGAATTCTTTGTCGGCCTGTTCCATAAAAAGCTCTCCGCACTGTGGCTGAAACTGGCACATCTTGACCCGTCCGCGGCGGTTGGAGACTGGACCGTGGAAGAGGTCCTTGCCCTTGCACGCCTGATACAGCATTTTTCTACGGAAATAACGGAGACCAACTCCTTTGAGCAGGCCCAGGTCTGCCGAGGAGGCGTCAATACGGAGGAAGTCACAGACAATCTGGAATCCCGTTTTGTCCCCGGCCTGTATTTTGCAGGGGAAATTCTGGATGTGGACGGTCTGTGCGGAGGCTACAATCTGCAGTGGGCATGGTCCAGCGGCTATGTAGCCGGAAAGGAGGCTGCCGGTGCTTAGAGTCAGCCAGATCAATCTACACCCGGGGCATACTCCGGAGGAATTAGAGAAAAAGCTTTTAAAAACCCTATCCGTTAAAAAGTCCGATCTGCTTGGATGGCGCATAGCAAAGCAGTCCATCGACGCCCGGAAAAAACCGGATGTGTTCTTTTCCTATACGGTGGATGCCGAGGTCAGGCATGAGAACCAGGTTCTGAAAAGAGCCGGAAAGCAGGTGCGGCAGATCCGTGTCAGCGCCTATCAGCCGCCCGCCCCGGGCAGCATTCCGCTAAGCCGCAGGCCGGTCATCGCAGGCAGCGGCCCGGCCGGAATGTTCTGCGCCTATCTGCTGGCTAAAAGCGGATACCGGCCGCTGCTTCTGGAACGGGGGGGCTGCGTGGAGGAGCGGATCAAAGATGTGGAAGATTTCTGGAACGGCGGCCGCCTGAATTTGTCCTCCAACGTCCAGTTCGGGGAAGGAGGAGCAGGCACTTTTTCAGACGGCAAGCTGAATACACTGGTCAAAGATTCCAAAGGAAGAAACCGCTTTGTCCTGGAGACATTTGCTGCACATGGTGCTCCTGAGCGTATCCTTTTTGAACAGAAGCCCCATATAGGCACCGACGTTCTGATCGATGTGGTCAAGAATATGCGTCAGAGCATACTGGAACTGGGCGGAGAAGTCCGGTTCCACAGCCAGGTGACCGATATCCTGCTGGATTTGGCCGCCCCCTCCGAAGAGCCCCGCATCAAACAGGTCGTTGTAAACAACAGGGAGGCGCTGGACACGGAGCTTCTGGTTCTTGCCGTGGGCCACAGTGCGCGGGATACTTTCCGGATGCTGTATGACAGACAAATCCCTATTCAGGCAAAGTCCTTTGCCGTAGGGGTGAGAATTGAACATCCCCAGTCGATGATCAGCCAGTGCCAGTATGGAAAGACAGACTGCCCGGAACTACCCGCCGCATCCTATAAACTGACGGCACAGCTTTCCAACGGAAGAGGAGCCTATACCTTCTGCATGTGTCCGGGGGGATACGTCGTCAATGCCTCCTCCGAGGAGGGCCGCCTGGCAGTCAATGGGATGAGCTACCACGCGAGAGACGGAGCCAATGCGAACAGCGCGGTCATTGTCACTGTAACACCAGAAGATTACGGGACGGATCACCCGCTTGCAGGCGTGGAATTCCAGCGAATGCTGGAGGAACGCGCATGGAAGGAAGGAAACGGGAAAGTTCCGGTTCAGCGCTTCGGTGACTTCTGCAGCGGCCGCCTCACAACAGAGCCCGGAACAATCCTGCCTCAGATCAAAGGTCCCTGGACCTTCTCCAACGTCAGGAATATTTTCCCGAACGTTCTGGCAGATTCCCTGGAAGAAGGCATCTATGCCATGGATCATAAAATCCATGGATTTGCAAGAGAAGATGCTATGCTTTCCGGTGTGGAAAGCCGAACCTCTTCTCCTGTCAGAATTATCAGAAACGAGGACTTCGAAAGCCCTGCTGCCTCCGGACTATATCCATGCGGAGAGGGCGCCGGGTATGCAGGGGGAATCACCTCTGCAGCGATGGATGGGATCAAGACAGCCGAAGCACTTATTCAGAAATATACACCAAAGTATACTTGAGTAAGTTTAAGCTCTTATCCGACTTCACAAAAAATTAAGAATAGCAGACCTATACATGATTTTTAATTTATGCTAAAATAAATCATTGTATTGAGCCATCCGCAGTCTGAAATAATTATATGAACCAAAACAATACAATGAAAGAGATGTTGGAAGAAGCGCGCCCTTATGAGAAATGCGCCAAATATGGAGCGAGTAATTTGACGGACATTGAATTACTGGCTGTTTTACTGCGTACAGGGACACGGGGAGAGAATTCCCTGCAGCTTGCGGAGAAGCTTCTGCATCCCGATTTTGCCCAGGAGGGCATCCTGAGCATTCATCAGTGGACAAAGGAACAGCTTCTTTTAGTCCGTGGAGTCGGCAAGGTTAAGGCAGTACAGATCCTATGCCTGTCCGAGCTTTCCAAAAGGCTCTCCAAGGCAGCTGCGGAGATTGGGCTGAACTTTACAAGCCCGGCCTCAGTCGCCCGTTATTATATGGAAGACATGCGTCACAAAAGGCAGGAGACCATGAAGCTTCTGCTTCTGAACACAAAAACCCGCTTAATCGGGGAGACTGATATATCAAAGGGGACGGTCAATTCGGCCGTAATCTCGCCCCGCGAGCTGTTTGTAGAAGCGCTGCAGAAAAATGCGGTTTCTATCGTACTGCTGCACAACCATCCCAGCGGAGACCCGACACCGAGCAAGGATGACATCCTTGTTACAAGAAGGATAAAGGATGCCGGTATATTGATTGGGATCGAGCTGCTGGATCATCTGGTGATCGGCAATAATTGTTATATCAGTATGCGGGAAAAGGGACTTATATAAGGATAGGGGAAGGTTATACAATGGCCAGAAATGTATATGGACTCGATTTGGGAACATATGAGATAAAAGTATATGATAAGAAAAAAGAGGAGATCTGGAAAGCCAAGAATGTTATCGCCATGCAGGACAAAAAGTATATTTTTTCCGTAGGCGACGAAGCATATAAGATGTATGAAAAAGCGCCGGATAATATCAAGGTGGTATTCCCCATGCACAACGGGGTGATTGCACATTTTGATGACATGCAGTATCTGCTCCAGAATCTGTTAAAAATGGACCGGCAGTTTTCCCGCGGCGCCGAATACGTAATCGCGGTTCCTACGGACGTGACTGAGGTAGAGAAGAGGGCTTTCTACGACCTCGTATTCCATTCAACTGCAAAAGCCAAATCCGTCCGGATTGTAGAGCGGGGGATTGCCGATGCTCTGGGCATGGATATAGACATCTGGAATGAAAAGGGCATCTTTATCGTCAATATCGGAGGGGAGACAACGGAATTATCTGTGATTGCCTCCGGCGGTATGGTTTTGAACCGTTTGATCCAGATCGGCGGCATCCATTTTGACAATGCCATCACTCATCTCGTCCGGCATAACCGTGACTTTCTGATCGGCCGCCTGACAGCCGAAACGTTGAGACGGGAATTCGGGGTATTTGACCAGGCGGCAGATGCTTCGCTGACTGTTGCCGGAAGAAATCTTATTACGGGTGTTCCGGAGCAGAAAAGCATTCCTATCGGACTCGTCAGGGCGGCCATGAAAGAGCCGCTGTCTGACTGCGTCCGCGCCATCAAATCCATGATAGACAGAACACCCCCGGATGTACGAAGGGGGATTGACCAGAACGGAATCTGCCTGACCGGCGGCCTGGCCAATCTGAAAGGGCTGTCTACATATCTGGAGGAAAGCACCGGCCTTGGAGTGCGGACGGTACAAAATCCTGAGCTCTGTGCAGTAAGCGGGCTCAAGAAGATTGTACTGAACAAAGATTACAGTAAGTTAACATATTCCATGTTAGATGAAGATTATAGGTGGCTGAGATAATATGAAAAAGAAAAATCAAACCTCGTCGACAAATAAATACTGGCTGGCAGGGCTTTCTCTGTTCTGCATCCTGTTGATGGTGCTTTCCGTATTTTCCGACAAAGCGGAGGGGCCGTTCAAAGGGATTGCCAGCGTAACAGTCATTCCCATGCAGAAAGGCATCAATCAGATCGGCACCTGGCTGGGCGACATATGCGACAATTTCGACACGCTGCAGCAGGTGAGGAAGGAAAACGAAAAACTGCAGGCAAAGGTAGATGAACTGATCACCGAGAATAACAACCTGCAGGAGGAAAAGTATGAACTGGAACGGCTGCAGGCGCTGTATAAACTGGATCAGAACTATACCGAATATGAGAAAACAGGCGCCCATGTCATCGCAAAAGATTCCGGCAACTGGTTCAGTACCTTTACGATTGACAAAGGAAGCAATGACGGGATTAAGGTAGATATGAACGTACTGGCTGGAAGCGGCCTGGTCGGAATTGTCATCAAAACAGGCCCCACATGGTCCACGGTCCGTTCCATCATCGATGACTCCAGCAACGTAAGCGGCATGTCACTTTCCACATTCGACAAGTGTATGGTAAGAGGGGATCTTTCTCTGATCAATGACGGGAAAATCCGTTTTGAACAGATGGAAAACAATGAAAATAAAGTGCAGGTGGGAGACCAGATCGTCACCTCTCATATCAGTCCTAAATATCTTCAGGGAATCCTGATTGGTTATATCAGTGAGATCACCGTAGATTCCAATAACCTGACCCGCTCCGGATATATTACACCCGTCGTGGACTTTAAGAACCTCCAGGAGGTGCTCGTAATTACAACAACAAAGGCGGATCTCACAGGCAAGGACGCAGAAGAATAATGAAAAGCAAATGGAAGTATGCAATATCCGGCAGGAAAGGGGAATACGGCAGATGAAAAAGATGAAGGCAAAAAGAGCAGGCGTAACGGCGGTTATACTGATTGTATGCTATCTGCTGCAGTGCACGCTGTTCCCGCACCTGGCTCTCGCTTCAATCAAACCAAACCTTATGATTATTCTAACAGCTTCTTTTGGTTTCATGAGAGGTTCAAAGGACGGGATGCTGGTCGGCTTCTTTTCCGGCCTGCTTATGGATATCCAGTTTGGCGGAATCATCGGATTTTATGCCCTGATCTATCTGCTGCTGGGATTTGTCAACGGCCTGTTTCAGCAGGTATATTACGACGAAGACGTCAAACTGCCGCTATTACTGATTGCAGCAAGCGAGTTCCTATACGGACTTGTCATTTACCTGTTGATGTTCATGCTGCGCAGTGAATTTAATTTTATATACTATTTCAGTCATAATATCATTCCGGAGCTCATATATACTATTGTGATTGCTCTCGGATTATACCCATTGATTTTATATTTTAACCATAAACTGGAAGCAGATGAAAAAAGGAGTGCAAGTAAATTTGTTTGAGCGTATAAAAGATGCAATTTATCGGATCGTAAAGTCACGGCTGTTTGTTTTAATCCTTGCATTCTGTATCTTATTTGCGGTACTGATCAACCGCGTATTTTATCTTCAGATTGTAAAAGGACAGTATTATCTGGACAACTATAAGCTGCAGATCCGAAAGACCCGGGAGGTGCCGGGCACACGAGGCAATATCTATGACAGAAACGGCAACCCCCTGGCCTATAACGAGCTGGCGTATTCCGTGACAATAGAAGATAATATCACCGCCGACACCCGGAAAGAAAAGAACCGGATCCTGAATGAGATCCTGGATAAGATCATAAACATCGTGGAGTCCAATGGGGATTCCGTAATCAGCGACTTTGGAGTGGTTCTGGATTCTGCGGGAAATTATGAGTTTACACAGACAAACGAGACGCTTAAGCTGCGTTTTATCGCGGACGTCTATGGGCTCAAAACAATTGACGAGCTGAAGGACAAGCAGCGCAATGCATCCGCAGAGGATATCATCAATTATCTGTGTACGGATGAAACTTATGGTTACGGCCTGGATGTCAAATCACTGGACAAGACGTATATCCTGAAAATGGTGAATCTCCGATACGCAATCGGCCTGAACAGCTTTCAGAAATATATTCCGACTACACTGGCCACCGATGTAAGTGATGAGACCGTGGCCTCTATTATGGAGAATCTGGACCAGTTGGAAGGGGTGGATATCGCGGAAGATTCCATGCGCCGTTACACGAACAGCAAGTATTTTGCTTCCATCATCGGCTATACCGGCAAGATATCACAGGAAGAATATAACTCCCTGGATAAGGATCAGAAAAAGAAATATTCCCAGACCGACATTATCGGCAAATCCGGGCTTGAACAGACCATGGATGAGGTGCTCCAGGGCACAAAGGGACAGACGCAGTATTACGTGGACAGTGTCGGCAAGGTAACTGAGACGGTCAGCAGTAAAGACCCGGAAGCCGGCAATGACGTCTATCTGACGATTGACAAAGACCTGCAGGAGCAGACGTATCAGCTGATCGAAGAAAAACTGGCCGGAATTGTGCTGTCCAAGCTCAGTGACCAGATGAATTATGACCCGAGTCAGACGAGCGATTCGTCACATATCATCATTCCTGTGGATGATGCCTACAATGCATTTATCGCAAATGAGATTATCGATGAGACACATTTTGGGGCAGAAGATGCCAAAACAGTAGAAAAACAGGTATATGGAATCTTTTCGGACAGAAAAACTGCGGCGATCCAGGAGATCATCGGAGAGCTGAATAACAGCGGCGCCGCTGCCTATAAGGATCTTTCGGCTGAAATGAAAGCTTATATGGATTATGTCTCTATTGACGTCCTGCAGGAGGCCGCAGGGGTTTTGATGCAGGATTCCATTGATACCGGTGATGAGATATATAAACAGTGGACAACGGATGAGACGATCAGCCTGAACCAGTATCTGAATTATGCAATTTCCAAGAACTGGATTGATACATCAAAGCTGTCTGATTATGTCTCAGCAGAGAAATATTCCGATTCCGCAGAAATTTATCAGGGAATTTTAACATTTTTACAAGATTATTTGGTTTCAGATGTTAATTTCGACAAACTTCTCTACAAATATCTTATAAAATCAGGTAGTATCACTGGCGGTCAGGTCTGCGCCATGGTATATGAGCAGGGTGTCCTGCCCATGGATGAGGGAACATATAACGGTCTGATTGACGGCAGCGTAAATTCTTACGCATGGCTGCGCCAAAAGATCCAGAGTCTGGAGATTACGCCCGGGCAGCTTGCACTGGAACCTTGTACAGGCTCTGCCGTTGTCAGCGACCCGAATACTGGAGAAGTGCTGGCGTGTGTATCCTATCCGGGATACGATAATAACCGTCTGGCCAACACCATGGACTCCAAGTATTATAATCAGCTTGTAACCGGGCTTTCCCGTCCGTTTTACAATAATGCAACACAGGAACGCACTGCACCGGGTTCCACCTACAAGATGCTTTCTTCTGTAGCAGCGCTTACGGAAGGCGTCATAGATGGCGGTTCGTATATTAACTGCTCCGGCGAATTTGACAAGGTCACGCCAAGCCCGAGGTGCTGGGTCTATCCCGGGGCCCATGGTATGCTTGATGTTGTCGGAGCCCTTAAGGTTTCCTGCAATGACTTTTACTATGAAGTCGGATATGACCTGGGACTTGATAAAGATGGTAATTACGACAGCGATAAAGGCGTCAAAGCGCTCGCAAAGTATGCGGAAGAATTCGGGCTAGGTGAAAAATCGGGCATCGAAATACCGGAATCAGAACCGCAGATATCGGATGAATACTCCGTGCTGTCCGCAATCGGACAGGGCACTAACAACTATACGGTCAGCCAGCTGAACAGATATGTGTCAACTGTAGCAAATAAGGGGACTGTATATAAGCTGACCCTGTTGGATAAGACAACGGATGTCAACGGTAAGATCATCAAGCAGTATGAACCTGTCGTCACGAACGAGATTAAAGATGTAAGCAGTACCACATGGGATCTGGTTCATCAGGGAATGATCGCCATGATCGGTTATACATCCAGTTTTTCGGGATTGGAGATTTCCATGGCGGGTAAGACAGGTACTGCGCAGCAGAGCGAGATCCATCCGGATCATGGTTTGTTTGTTGGATTTGCACCTGCGGAATCTCCGGAGATTGCAATTTCAGTGCGTATCGCAAACGGTTACAGCTCATCCTACGCTGCCGAGATCGGCAGGGATATTGTCAGGGCGAACTTTAAGCTTGCCGACAAAGAAGAATTGATCACTGGTTCTGCCGCACAGCTTGGTTCAGCTATTGCAGGCGACTAAGTACTACATTGCGCAGGTTCCGGTGCTTATAGTACCAGAAAAGGATGTGAAGAAGATACATGGACAAGCTGGTAACAATTAAGAGCAACAGATATGGGATTGAGGTTCATCTGAATCCGGAAGTGCCATTTGACGTTTTACTGGAAAGCGTGGCCTCTAAATTCAAAGACTCGGCGAAGTTCTTTGAGGGGGCCAAGATGGCGGTTACATTTCTGGACAGGAAGCTCTCAGACCAGGAAGAACAGGCGGTCCTTCATACGATCGCCGAGATAACGGGGATTGACATTGTCTGCATTATAGACAGGGACGAGACCAATGAATTGACATACAAAAGCATTGTAGAGAATACGCTCACCAATATGCAGAAACGGGAAGGGCAGTTCTACAGAGGTACTTTAAGCAAAAGACAGGTGCTGGAATCCGATTCGAGCATCATCATTCTTGGTGATGTTGAGCTGGGTGCTAAAGTAATTGCCAAAGGAAACGTTGTCATTGTTGGTTCTCTGTCTGGTTCAGTCCATGCAGGAGCTGCGGGCAGCAGAGATGCGTTCATCGTAGCTCTGGCCATGCAGCCGAAACAACTTCGAATTGGCGATATTGAAGCAAAGCGTCAGGTCATCTATCAGGAAAGCCTCAGCATCCGGGGGCCCAAGATAGCGGTGGTTGACGGACGCAGGATTTACGTGGATCCACTTGTGGACGAATAGAAGTTGTAGGAGGAAGAAAACATGGGAGAAGTAATTGTCATCACATCAGGAAAAGGCGGGGTCGGAAAGACGACAACGACAGCAAATATTGGAATTGGTTTATCGCAGCTTGGTAAAAAAGTCATCGTGATCGACACGGATCTGGGCCTGAGAAACCTGGATGTCGTTATGGGACTGGAGAACCGGATTGTATATAATCTGGTGGATGTCATCGAAGGCAGCTGCAGGCTGAAACAGGCTTTAATTAGGGATAAACGTTTTCCGGAGCTGTACCTTCTGCCGTCTGCCCAGACCAAGGACAAGACAGCCGTATCTCCTGAGCAGATGCGCAAATTAATCGCTGACATAAAAGACGAATTTGATTACATACTTCTGGACTGCCCGGCAGGGATTGAGCAGGGATTTGAGAATGCTGTGGCAGGGGCCGGCAGGGCGATTGTGGTCACAACTCCGGAAGTATCTGCCATACGGGACGCGGACCGGATCATCGGCCTGCTGGAAGCACATGGCATCAAGAAAAACGACCTGATTATCAACCGTCTCCGTGTGGATATGGTAAAGCGCGGAGATATGATGTCCGTGGATGATGTAACCGAGATACTGGCCATCAATCTGCTGGGTGTGATTCCGGACGACGAACATGTTGTCATCGCAACCAATCAGGGCGAGCCAATCGTAGGAGCCGACTGTATGTCCGGACATGCCTATCATAATGTATGCAGGCGCATCCTGGGGGAAGAACTTCCAATTGAAGATTTCAACAAACCGGAAGGTATTTTTGCAAGATTTTCCAGCCTATTTAAAAAGAATTAGGAGGGAATATTATGAGTGTACCATCTGTTCACGTTGCAAAAGAAAGATTGAAAACCCTGCTTATGGCAGACAGAATGCAGTGTACACCCGAAACAGCGGAAAAATTTTCTTCAGATATGTATCATACAGTTTCCAAGTATCTGGAAGTAAAACCGGAAGATTTTCACATGAAGATAACCCATTCAGATATACATATTAAGATTACAGGAGAGAACTATTGAAATTTAATTTTCTGAATATTAAGCAAAGGTATAACTTAAAAGATTATAAATTCAGCCTTGTCGCACTTGTGACCACAATCTCTATTATCGGGATCTTTGTGGTGGGAAGTGCACAGGCATCTGTGCAGGGAAAACAGATTGCCGGTGTTGTGATGGGTACGATTGCCATGATCGTTATTTCGCTGATAGATTACGAATGGGTCCTGAATATGTACTGGCTTTTATACGGCGTGAATATCGTTCTGCTTCTGGCGGTGCTGTTTTTCGGTGAGAATATCAATGGAGCTACCAGATGGCTGAATCTCGGATTTGTCCAGTTTCAGCCGTCTGACCTGACTAAGATCATAACGATTCTGTTCTTTGCGAAGTTTCTGATGGAGCGGGAACAGGCGATTAATAATAAAAAGACGATTATCCAGGCGGCCGCGCTCATCCTGCCTTCCCTGATCCTCATATACAAGCAGCCAAACCTTTCAAACACGATCTGTCTGGCAACCGTATTTTGTATTATGTTATATATGGGAGGCTTAAGCTACAAGTTTATCGGTACTGTCCTGGCAATTACCATACCGACTGCTGCGCTGTTTCTGACCATTGTCGTACAGCCTAACCAGCCCTTTTTGAAAGATTACCAACAGGCGAGGATCCTGGCCTGGCTGGAGCCCGAAAAATACGCTACAGATGAAGCTTATCAGCAGATTAACTCTGTGATGGCCATCGGTTCAGGACAGTTGTCGGGTAAGGGCTATAACAGCAATACCACGACCTCTGTAAAGAACGGAAATTTCATTTCCGAACCCCAAACGGATTTTATTTTCGCAATTATTGGAGAAGAATTAGGATTTGTGGGTTGTTGTGTGGTCATAATTTTGTTATTATTAATTGTAATAACGTGTATTTTGATAGGAGTAAAAGCAAAAGACACAGGAGGGCGGCTTATCTGCGGAGGCGTCGCCACACTGATAGGAGTGCAGAGTTTTATCAATATCAGTGTGGCTACTCAGATATTCCCGAATACAGGAATTTCCCTGCCTTTTGTGAGTTACGGAATGACTTCTGTCGTATGTTTTTATATGGGGATCGGCTTTGTGCTGAATGTCGGTCTGCAGCCCAATAAATATCAGTAGAGGAGATTACAGGACATGAACATAGGATTAGTAGCACACGATGCAAAAAAGAAATTAATGCAGAACTTCTGCATAGCATACAGGGGGATTTTGAGCAAGCATCATCTGTTTGCTACAGAGACAACAGGGGCTCTTGTGGAAAGCGTCACAAACCTGAATATCCATAAATATCTTGCGGGCCATTTAGGCGGGAAGCAGCAGATTGGAGCCCAGATCGAACACAATGAAATGGATCTGCTTATCTTTTTCCGGGATCCGCTGACACCGCGCTCCCATGAGCCGGATGTGAACGATATTGTAAGACTATGTGATATGTACAATATACCTATTGCAACGAATATAGCAACCGCGGAGGCTTTGATTTTGGCATTAGACAGAGGAGACCTGGACTGGCGTGAGATGTATAAGTAAAAAAGCTGTTCTTGCTCTGTGCCTGTTTCTGTCCGTGCTCATCACAGGATGCAGCAAGGAAGTACTAAAAACAGAAGTATACGAACAGGAACAGTATAACCGTTCACTATACAGAGGAACCCTGTCAGCGGCCGGTCTGTGTGTAACAGACACCGATGTTGCCCTGGAGGGTTACAGTGCGGACCCGAGCCTGCATGCTGCGGGTCTTTTTGATATAAAAGATAAGAAGGTACTTTATGCCAGTAAGATTCATGAAAGACTTTTTCCGGCCAGTACAACAAAGATTATGACAGCCTATGTGACGCTGAAATACGGGAATCTGGAGGATACGGTAACCGTTGGCCCCAATGCAACTCAGTTTGCCGAGGACGAGCAGACATGCGGCCTTCAGACCGGAGATACGGTTTCACTTTACGATCTGCTCTGCGGGCTTTTACTCTATTCCGGCAATGACTGTGCGGTGGCGATCGCGGAACATGTGGCCGGCAGTGTGGAAGCATTTGCAGATATGATGAATGCGGAGGCCGCTTCCCTGAGAGCAACCAATACTCATTTCGTCAATCCCCATGGCCTGCAGGACGATAATCATTACACTACGGCATACGATTTATACCTGATCTTCAATGCCTGTATAAAGGATCAGCGTTTCATGGATATCATATCGAAGGAATCCTATACTGGAACACTTACCTCATCGGACGGAAGCGTACGCAGTGAGGTGTGGGAGGCTACCAATTTTTATTCCCAGGATCTGATTCCCGATCCGGAAGGCGTCCAGGTTATCGGAGGTAAAACAGGGACTACCGACGAAGCCGGCTCCTGTGTCATCTTATACAGCAAGGATTCGCAATCCGATCCCTATATATCCATTATAATGGGGGCGGGGACAAAAGATCTCTTGTACGGCCAGATGAGCGCGATGCTGTCTGCAGGCGAAAGACCGGCTGCAGCCGCAGAGGCAGTCGATTAGGCATAGATAACTATCTCAGACTAAAAGCAAAGAACCCGATGGACGGACGCACCTAAAACGGCATGCCCTTCCACCGGGTTCCCTGTTGTTTCGCTCCTTTGAAGCGACCTTTTTCATCTACTCTGACATGTTTTTGATTCTGCCGAACAAGCTGATGAGGTAAAGACCACACAGGCCGACAATCGTATAAATTATTCTGGAAAGCCAGCTTAAATTTCCAAAGAGAAAGGCTACTAAATCAAATCGAAAAATGCCAACCAGAAGCCAGTTGACCGCCCCGATAATCACAAGTGTCAGAGCAGTGTTATCAAACCACTTCATATTATTTCCTCCTTTTCAATATCAATGCTCTTATTATTGCCACAAAAACTGGAAATATACATTTAAAAATGTTATACTGGTAAAGTTATCATAATAATAGTATCATTTTGAAATTTGATTTACGGTACAGGAGGAAGATTAGTTTGGCATCACGGAAGGACAATTCCATCAGTATTAATAAGTATAAAAGAAAACGCGAGATGAATATCGGCATCTTTATTTTTGCAATTGTATTTATCTATCTTATCGTAACGATTGTCATGTATGCTGCTGCAAAGAAGATCTCTGTTTATGAGGTAAGAGAAGGCAGTATTCTGACGGACAATTCCTACACAGGGCTCATCCTCCGTGAGGAAACAGTGGTTCATGCAGAGAATTCAGGGTATATCAATTATTTTCAGAACGAGAACAGCAAGATCAAGGCCGGAGCGAATGTCTATGCGGTTACCTCGCAAAAGTTATCCTATCCGGAGGAGACGAGCACGGAGACTTCTCTGAGCACAGAAGAGCAGAATACACTGATCGTAAAAACGCAGAGCTTTAACGAGAATTTTAATCCGCAGAAGTTCTCCTCTGTTTATTCCCTGAAAAACGAAATCGACAACACCCTGCAGAATGCTTCTAATCAAACCAAGACAGCGCAGATGGATGCTGTACTGTCCCATAACGGTGCGGGCGCAGATGTATATCAGACACCGCGGGACGGAATTATGGTTCTTGATTTTGACGGCTGTGAGTCCTTAACCGCAGATTCATTCAAAAAAGCGGACTTTGACAGGAGCAGCTATAAAAAGGTGAGCCTGGAAGATAATATGCAGGTCAAGAAGGGGGAGCCAGCTTACAAACTTGTCACAAGTGAAAAGTGGTCTGTGATCATAGAATTGGACAAGGATATGGCGGGCAAACTGGCTGATACGACCTACATAAAAACCAGAATAGATAAGGACAGCGAATCGATCTGGGCAGACTTTTCCATCCTGAAAAAAGACGGAGAGTACTATGGACGGCTGGATTACGATAACTCCATGATCCGTTATGCCGGAGACAGATTTTTAAATATAGAGCTCATCCTTGAGGATGAGAGCGGACTGAAGATTCCGAAAAGCAGTGTTGTGGAGAAAGAGTTCTTTGTGGTGCCCGCAGAGTATATCACTACGGGCGGCAACAGCTCCGCTTCGGGAGTCATGGTTCAAAAGCGAGGCGGCAATGCAGTGTTCCAGGCCGCTGACATTTACAAATCTACGGAGGATGGCAGTGTATATCTCAGCACTTGCATGTTGAAGAAGGGCACCGTCCTTGTAAAGCCCGAATCCGCGGAGACATTAGTCTTGTCAGAGACACAGCCCCAAAAGGGTGTATTTAATATTAACAAAGGCTATGCTGTTTTCCGGCAGGTTACGATCCTCGCAGAAAGCGATGAATATTATATTGTCAAGGAAGGGGATTCCTACGGACTTTATAATTACGACCATATCGTCCAGGATGGAGATTCCGTGGATGAGGACGAGGTCGTCTATTAACTATATTATATAAGCAAGGAGTGTTATTTATGTTGAAAGAGCAGTTGCAAGAAGTAGAAGAGAAGATACAGGCAGCCTGTGACCGCGCAGGGAGGCAGCGCAGTGAAGTGACTTTGATCGCGGTCAGCAAGACCAAACCCATTGCAGTACTTCAGGAGGCATATGATATAGGCGTCAGAGTATTCGGAGAAAATAAAGTCCAAGAGCTTACGGAAAAGTATGAAGCCCTTCCGGATGACATTCACTGGCATATGATCGGCCATCTTCAGACCAATAAGGTAAAATACATCGTAGATAAGGCAGAACTGATCCATTCTGTGGATTCTGTAAAGCTCGCTCAGGTTATTGAGAAAGAGGCAGAAAAGAAAAACTGCATCGCCAGTATCCTGATCGAAGTCAATGTAGCAGGCGAAGAAAGCAAGTTTGGGCTTAAAGTTGATGAAGTAATTCCATTTATAGAAAAAATTGCCTCATTTAAGCATATTCGTGTATGCGGACTCATGACAATCGCTCCATTTGTTGAAAATCCAGAGGATAATCGCCCGATTTTCGAGAATTTACATAAATTATCTGTTGACATTAAGAACAAAAACATTGATAATGTTAATGTGAGCATACTTTCAATGGGGATGACCAATGATTACGAGGTCGCAATAGAAGAGGGCGCGACCATGGTTCGTGTAGGAACCGGAATCTTTGGTGCCAGAGATTATGCCGTTAAGGCATGAGGATCTGGAACAGAAAGTATATTTTCAAAAAAAATTTATGCATTAAGAGGGCATAAGATAGGAGTGTAAACATGGGTGTGTTTGACAAATTTTTGGACATCATGAAATTGAATGATGATGAATACGATGACGACGATTTCTATGATGACGAATTTGAAGATGATGACTTTGACGAAAAACCACGCCGTTCTCTTTTTAATAAGAAAAGCAAAGAGGAATACGACGATTTTGATATCCAGGAGGATAAAAGATATGCTCCTGCAAACAGCAGCAACAGCAAAGTAACCCCGATGCGTCAGCCGGCTTCCAGACGCAATGCCAACATGGAGGTCTGCGTGGTAAAGCCTACATCAGTAGACGATTCCCGCGAGATTACCGAGACACTGCTGGCAGGGCGTACTGTAATCCTGAACCTGGAGGGCATGGATCTGGAGATTGCGCAGAGGATCATCGATTTCATCTCCGGAGCGACTTTCGCAATCAGCGGAAACCTGCAGAAGATTTCCAACTATATATTCCTTGTAACACCGACGAATGTTGATATTTCAGGTGATCTTCAGGATCTGCTCGGCGGCTCTATGGAGACAGCTAATGTAAGAGGAAGATATTAATTCTGGCATGGAAAAAGAAGAACAGCTTTTGGAAAAACGGCTGATTGAGCTGTCAAGGACGGCGTATCACCGTGACATCATTACATATTCGGATTTTTTGAATTTGAATGAACTGAATATTTTGCATTCTTTGCCGAAGGACAGGCTGTATACTCGCTATGTAACTTTCGGCGGATATGACACAGCAGAGCGTCAGATGGCAGCATTCCTACCTGATGCTCTTTATTTGCGTGGCAGCAATGACACAGTAGACATGGAAGCCCTGGGATTTCCTATTTCTGTTCTTTGTATTGAGCCGCTGCATGAGAAATATGCGGAAGAACTAACGCATAGAGATTATCTGGGCGCCGTGCTGAATCTGGGAATAGAGCGCTCCAGACTGGGCGATATTTTGATTGAAGGTAATAAGGCCATTCTGTTTGTGGAAACCGGCCTGAGCGTTTATCTGCAGGAGCAGCTGACCCGGGTCCGCCGCACAAGCGTTATGCTCCGGGAAGAAAGCGTGCAGGACTTCCAATTTACGCCCCGCTTTGAGGAAATCAAAGGTACTGTGGCCTCCGTCCGGCTGGACAGCCTATTGTCCCTGGCCTTCTCCTCCTCACGGACACGCCTGAGCGGCCTGATTGAGGGCGGTAAAGTATTTGTCAATGGAAAGCTTATGACGACAAACGGGTTCCATGTGAAGGAGGACGATATTATTTCCGTGAGGGGCATGGGAAAATTCCAGTATAAAGGCATCTTGTCCCGCACAAAAAAGAATAGAATTTTCGTAATCATCCATAAATATATATAGCGCCGGATTGCTGTGCGCCATACATGACTTTAATTAAGAAAAGGAAAAACCATGAAAGATAAGAATACAAAATCTATACAAAGCTATCTGCTGGCCGTCCTCGGCTGTATTGTCCTGACCGTGCTGGATCAGCTTACAAAATGGCTTGCCGTCATACATTTAAAAGATCAGGAGCCATTCGTGCTATGGAAAGGCGTGTTTAAGCTGGAATATCTGGAAAACCGGGGCGCAGCATTCGGAATTATGCAGGACAGGCAGATTCTTTTTGCTGTAGGAGCAGTCGTGATCGTATGCCTGATCGGCTTTATTTACGGAAGGATGCCGCATACGTCCCGCTATTACCTGCTGCGCATCTGCGCGGTAATGATCTGCGCCGGGGCTATCGGTAACATGATTGACAGGCTGCGGCTGAATTATGTGGTGGATTTTTTCTACTTCGAACTGATTAATTTTCCCATCTTTAATGTAGCGGACTGCTATGTAGTGGTTGCGTGTATCCTCTTTGCTTTTGCCATTCTTTTTTACTATAAAGAGGACGAGCTGAGCTGCTTTTCGCTGAAGAAAGGATAAAATGCCTATGGAGGAATTATATTTTACTGCCGGATCAGCCGGTGTCCGGATTGACAAATTTCTTGCCGAAGCCATTCCGGATCTCTCCAGATCCCATATTCAGAAGCTGATCACGGCAGAGCTGGTGACCGTCGGTGATAAGGCTGTCAAGGCCAATTATAAAACTGCAGTAAATGATGAGATAAAAGTACAGATCCCAGAACCGGAAATACCCGATATTCAGCCGGAAAATATTCCTCTGGACATTCTATATGAAGACAGCGAGATTCTGATTGTGAATAAGCCCAAGGGAATGGTTGTACATCCCGCCCCGGGTCATTACAGCGGCACGCTGGTCAATGCGGTCATGTATCACTGCAGAGATAATCTTTCAGGCATTAACGGTATTGCAAGGCCGGGAATTGTCCACCGGATTGATATGGACACGACAGGATCCCTGCTTATCTGTAAGAATGACGCTGCACACCAGTCACTGGCCGAACAGTTGAAGGAACACCACATTACCCGGAAATACCATGCCATTGTGTACGGCAATCTGAAGGAGGATGACGGAACTGTAAATGCACCGATCGGCAGGCACCCCACAGACAGGAAAAAGATGAGCACAAGGGCCCCTCACAGCCGCAGTGCGGTGACACACTATAAGGTGCTGGATCGTTTCGGAGATTACACCTACATCGAATGTGAACTAGAAACCGGACGTACACATCAGATCCGGGTGCATATGGCCAGTATCGGGCATCCAATCGTGGGAGATGCCGTCTACGGCCCTGCCAAATGCCCGTTTAAACTGCAGGGGCAGACACTGCATGCAAAGGTTCTCGGCATCATACATCCGGTGACGGAAGAGTATATGGAATTTGATGCGCCGCTTCCGGAATATTTTCTCCAATTATTGAATAAGTTAAGACACCGGTAATGGAACAGTTCAGACCGTCCGAATTATTACTCGGTAATTATGAAAATTGCACAATAAATTCAATTCATGTTGTAAAAAACAGCGTCATCTTGTATAATAATTGTATAAAAGTTATTCCACGAAAGGACAACATATGCTGGTTTGACGTAAAAGGAGAGTGACTGATATGAAAACTAACACAATCATTACAATTGGCAGACAGTACGGCAGCGGAGGGCGAGAGATTGGCTACAAGGTAGCGGAACATCTTGGAATTAAGCTTTACGACAAAGAGATGCTGGCAAGGGCCGCCAAAGAAAGCGGGATCTGCGAAGAGATCTTTGAATCCCATGACGAGAAACCAACGAACAGCTTTCTGTACTCATTGGTGATGGATACCTATTCCATGGGATATTCCGGCAGCACCTATTCCGATATGCCGATCAACCATAAAGTGTTCCTGGCTCAGTTTGACGCAATCAAAAAGATTGCGAACGAGGGGCCGTGTATCCTGGTCGGCCGATGCGCAGACTATGCATTAGAATCCTACGAGAATGTAGTCAGTGTATTTATCCATGCAGATCTGGATGCCCGTGTCCGCAGAATCGCACGGATTCACGATATGACAGATGCCAAGGCAAAAGACATAATAATTAAGACAGACAAAAAACGTGCCAGCTACTACAATTATTATACGAATAAAAAGTGGTCAGATGCCGAAAGCTACGAATTATGCCTGAACAGCGGGGAACTCGGCGTGGAAGGGACAGCACAGGCAATTGAACAGTACGTAGCCTTAAAAGAAGGCATGACATCTGCAAAGAAAAAGCTATAGAGAAGTATTCACATATCAGATAAGAGCCGGAAACGCCGGACAGCAGTTTAGATAACGCTGTCCGGCGTTTCCGGCTCTTATCTGATATGGGGAATTCTTTCCGGCCATCCTTTGATATTGCCGTTCAATATCGCGTGAAACATTCTTTCCCTTGCACCGGGATGCTCCGTATTGAGCTGTTTTACCAGTTCTTTCGCATACTGCCTCTTGGTATATCCGTCAACAGGACATTTGCTGTTCACTACGGGCAGATGATACTTATTCTTAAACCCGATCACATCCGCTTCATCGATAAACATAATGGGCCGGATAACGGTCAAATCCATGCGGTCCAGATAAGTCTTCGGTGAGAAGGAATGAAATCTTCCTTCAAAGATTAATGAGAGCAGCATAGTTTCAATAATATCGTCCTTGTGATGGGCGTACGCAACCTTATTGCAGCCCATTTTTTTAACTGCATCGTTAAGCGCCCCCTTGCGCATCTTTGCACAGAGTGAACATGGATTGGCTTCTTTTCGCACATCAAACAGAATGTGATAGATCTCAGAATCCACAATATGGTAGGGCACTTCCAGTTCCATGCAAAGCTCTTTGATAGGAGTTAAATCGAAGTTCTCGAATCCCAGGTCCACCGTGACAGCACTGAGTTCGAACTGTTTCGGATAAAACCGTTTCAGGCCATGCAGGGCATAGAGCAGCGTAAGGCTGTCCTTTCCGCCGGAAATTCCCACTGCAATATGATCGCCTTCCTGGATCATGGCATATTCATCGACTGCCTTACGTGTAAAACTTAATAATCTCTGTAACTGCATCTATTTCTAAATCCTTTCATCGTAATTTCCTGCCAAAACTCAGACTATATTATTATAGAATGTCTTCCTCTGAAATACAAGAAAATTCACAGATGTGAAAGACGAAAAAGTCGCTAAAAAATCGAAAATTGCTGTTCTGAAAATAGTTCACTAAGCAAAAAAAGTGTGATATAATATGAACAAGTGTATCTGGAATATTTTACCGGCTAACGCTTCCCGATATACAAAAACTAAAGAATAAAAAGAAAGGAAGGAAAACGGAGTAAAATATGGAGATGAACTTTAGATTGATCGGAGATGAGGTCTGGTCAGAACATATCCACTGGAAACTGCATTCATTTGAGAGTGTGTCACTGATATATGATTTAATGACAGGTATGCTGGTGGATGAGTATAAAAAGCTGCTCAGAAATGGGGAGGCGAAAATCATTCAAAATGAGCTTGCAGAAGGTAAACAATGCGAAATTCTAATTGAAGAAAATGAAAAAATCGCAGAAAACTTATGCAGGCATATGAATATAAAAAAAGACGAAGGAGTAATGGCAGTATTTTTTGATTCCTTCTATCGGCTGCTTCAGCTTGCCACAATAACCAGTTACCACACGGCGCTGAATAATATAAGTAAAACCAACGTGGATAAATGTCTTGCCGTGTGCAGGGATTTCAGCTGTGAGATGCTGTCTGCCGGCAATATGATCCGGAAGGAAGATAACGGCTGCTATGCCAAAGATGTCGATATTATACTTAAAAATATGCACAAAGTATTGGCGGTTTTTATTGAGAAAGCCGCAGAATATGGGAAGTATTTTTTAAATTATAAAAAATATTCATGAATTAAAATAGACAGTATTGTTTTTTTCATGTAATCAACGGGTGAGCACCTACCGTATGTGAGGCTATTTTCTTGCATACGGTATTTTTTGCCCTGAGGAGTTCTTAAAATGTACAGTAAAAACAACAAGACGGAAAATATAGCAGTAACACTAATAAAGTTCTGTACGCCGCTCATTTTAAGCGGAATCCTGCAGCAGCTTTATAATTGGGCGGATGCATTTATCGTTGGCAATATAGCCGGCGAGACCGCACTTGCGGCAATTGGCTCCACAACTACGGTCATCAATCTGTTTCTAACTGCGATCACTGGATTTACACTCGGGCTTTCTATTTTATTTGCGCAGAAATATGGCGCCGGAAAAGAGAACCATCTCCCCAAAATACTTTCGGTGTTTTCGGTGATAATCGGCGGGATTTTTCTGCTCGTCTCACTCATAGGCATCATCGGAGCTTTTCCATTACTCCAGATGATGAACACGACACAGGACACCATTCATATGGCAAAGGTATATCTGCAGATCATACTGGTCGGGATACCGATACTGGCGGTCTATAATGTTTACGCTGCCGCGCTTCGCGGAATCGGAAACAGCCGTGCTCCATTCAGCGCTGTTTTGTTTTCTTCCGTCGTGAATGTGATACTGGATATTATGTTTGTGGGCGTATGGCATGGGGGTGTGGCCGGGGCGGCAGCGGCAACAGTGATTTCACAGGCCGTTATGACGGTATTTATTATCATTTACAGTGTAAAAAAGTATCCCAGCCTGCGTTTCAAGATTCAAGAGTGGAAGCCGGAACGCTCTGTTCTTCGTGAGGGGCTTCATCTAGGAATCCCTCCTATGATTCAGGCCTGTATCAGTTCTTTAGGCGGCCTTATCCTGCAGAATTTCATGAACGGATTCGGCACACAGACGGTTGCGGCGATTACTACGGCATATCGTGTGGATACAATGATACTTTTGCCGATTATTAATCTTGGTTCGGGAATTTCTACGATCGTTGCCCAAAGCTATGGGGCAGGTAAGAAAAAGCAGACTACAAAGACCGTATATGTGGGAACAGCGATGATGCTTTGCGTGTCTTTATTGCTCACATGGCTGGTAGTAGAAGCCGGAGGAGATTTAATCTCCTTGTTTGGGGTAAGCCCTGAGGCAGTAGAGATCGGAAGAAATTTCTTCCGGAAAATCGCTGCTTTTTATGCTGTTTACGGCGTTGCGATGTCGATACGCGGTTACATAGAAGGAATCGGGGACGTGCTGTTCTCAAGCATCGCCGGGATTATTTCACTGATTTCACGCATTGTGTTTTCATATGCTTTTGCCGGCATATGCGGAAATATGATCATTGCATATGCCGAAGCCGGTTCGTGGGGCGTTTTATTGCTGCTGTATGTATTCCGTATACTGTGGAAGAAATATTGGGCATAATAATGAAGAATATCATAAATTGTATTTGACATTGTTAACTGTAATATGTATAATTACAGTTAACAATAAGAGGGATACTACGAATTCCAATATAAAATAATCAGAATCTGGGAGTGGCATTATGGAGAAAAAAAGAGAAAAAGAAACAACAGCCGGTTTTACCGATGGATATGTCGGGACATATTATTCAGAGGAGAGCAGAGGGATATACCGTTTTTCTTTTCATGAAGAGACTGGAGAACTGACAGCACCTGAACTTTTTTATGAGGCAAGGAATTCCAAATGGATTTCTTTAAACAATGATCGGATGGTGATTCCTGATGAAAAGGCAGGAAAGGCGGGAACCTGTTTTCTGGAATTAAATCACGGATCGGTGAAAAAATGTGACGGCGAGGTGCTGCAGGAACACCAGACGCCTTGTTACATCGAACAGGAGGAAGACTTTATCTATACAGCCAACTACCATGAAGGCACCGTTATGATCTATCAGACAACAGAGGAAAAACCTGAGGTCGTGAAGCGGATTAAAAATGGAGAGGGCGCCGGATGCCACCAGATTCTGCTTCATGACTCGTATATTATGGTACCCTGCCTTACGCAGGACAGAATCCGGCTCTTCGACAAAGAGAAAGGATTTGCCCCTGCCGGAGAGATCAGCTTTCCAAAAGGCAGCGGTCCAAGACACGGTGTTTTTAATCAGGCCCACACCCGGCTCTATGTTGTGAGTGAATGGAGTAATGAACTTTTTATTTTTAAAGTTTGCGGCAGAGAGTTTTTGCTGGAGCAGACATTTTCTGTTCTCCCCCAAAATGAAAAGACCGGGGAACGGCCCAGGGCCGCTGCAGCGGCGGCAATCCGGCTAACGAAAGATGAGAAATTTCTATATATATCAGTGAGAGAAAGAGAATTGCTGGCAGTTATCGATGTAAGTCATGACAAAGCCACCGTCATACAGCACGTATCCTGTGGCGGGAAACATCCGCGTGACTTTATTTTAAGCAAAAATGAAAAGTTTCTGCTTGTGGCAAACCGCCTGGAAGGTGGAATTGTATGTATTGAGAGGGACTGTGATACAGGAAAATTAAAAGGAGTGAGAAGCCGTATAGAGATGCCGGAAGGGGTATCGCTTGTACTGGCATAACAACGATAGATTGATTATAAGGAGGTATTTCGATGAGGAGAACAGAAATAGGAGTCATTGGACTCGCGGTAATGGGAAGAAGCCTTGCCCTGAATATGGCTGACCATGGATTTAAAGTAGGAGGGTACAACCGGAGCCGGGAGGTGACCGATGAACTTCTCAGGGAGCATCCGCATGAGAACTTTGTTCCTTTTTACGATATGAAAGAGCTTGTAGAATCACAGGAACGTCCGAGAAAGTTTCTGATTATGGTAAAGGCCGGAAAGCCTGTTGATATGGTAATTGAGCAGCTTCTTCCGCTTATTGATGAGGGAGATATGATTCTGGATGGCGGGAACTCTTTCTTTGAAGACACAAGAAGGCGGGAGAAAAGCCTGCGTGAAAAAGGAATCCTTTATTTTGGAACTGGTGTTTCCGGAGGAGAGAAGGGAGCGCGTTTTGGCCCCTCTATCATGCCGGGAGGAGACAAAGAGGCATACGGCCATATCTCCCCGATCCTGGAAGCAATCGCAGCAAAAGCACAGGGCGAGCCATGCTGTGCCTATATGGGTCCGGACGGCGCCGGCCACCACGTTAAGATGGTGCACAATGGGATTGAATATGCAGATATGCAGCTGATTGCAGAAGCTTATCTGCTCCTTAAATACGCAGGCGGTTTTACAAATGGAGAGCTGGCCGATACATTTGCAGAGTGGAACGAAGGCGAACTGAAGAGTTATCTGATTGAAATTACAGCAGGTATCTTCCGGGAGAAAGATGATTTTACAGACAAAGAGCTGGTGGATTATATTCTGGACAGTGCAGGACAGAAGGGAACCGGCCGCTGGACCAGCCTGGAATCCCTGAAACAGGGCGTGAACGTATCCATGATAACAGCGGCATGCAATGCCAGGATTATGTCGAACCGTATTGAGGAGAGAAAGACAGCCAGAGATTTGTTCGATAGCCCGCAACCAAAGCCGGCTCCTGAGAAGACAGCATTTAAAAAGCAGGTAAGAGAAGGGCTGTACACAGCCAAAATCGCAGCCTATGCGCAGGGATTCGAACTGCTTTCCCATGCATCCGGGGAATATGGATGGGATCTGAATTATGGCAGAATCGCATCGATTTTCCGTGCCGGCTGTATCATACAGGCCCAATTTCTGGATGATATTACAAGGGCGTTTGAGAAAAATAGCGCGCTCAAGAATCTGATGATGGATTCCTTCTTCATGGACGGTGTGAACCGTGGGCAAAGAAGTCTCCGGGATATCATGTGCATGGGAATTCAGAATGGGATTCCGCTGCCGGCAATGAGCCAGGCTGTGGCGTATATCGATGCTTTCAGAGGGATGCCTGTAGGGGCGAACCTCATTCAGGCACAAAGAGACTGCTTTGGGGCACATACCTACGAGCGGACTGACAGGGGAGGAATCTTCCATCACGATTGGAGGTTTTAAAATGTGTAAAGAACAGATTTTTACAATCTTTGGAGGTACCGGAGATCTGACATTCCGCAAACTGATACCGGCATTTTATAATATGGAGGCTTTTAAAAACGAGGACCTTTGCACACAAATTGTCATCATCGGAAGAAGAGACTACACGAGTGGGGAATACCGGGAGATGGCCCGCAGGTGGGTAGAAAAATTCGCAAGACTCGGGTATAAAGAGGAGATCTATGAGAGGCTTGCAGGGAAAATGACTTACTACCGTATGGATTTCACCGATGAGTCAGCTTATGTTGATCTGGATGCATTTTACCGGAGAATGGGTGATGTAGAGCATATCTTTTATTTTGCAGTAGCTCCCAGGTTCTTTGAAATTATCGTAAAAGGGCTCCAGCTGGTATCCGGCGCCGGGAACGGCAAGGTCGTGATTGAGAAGCCTTTTGGCGAAAATCTTCTGGCAGCGGCGAGTTTAAATGCAACGATGGAGACTTTCTTTAAACAGGACCATATTTATAGAATTGACCATTATCTTGGAAAAGAGATGGTCAGAAATATACAGACTATCCGTTTTGCAAATCCAATTTTCAGTAATGTCTGGAACGCACGATATATCGACTGCATTCAGATTTCTGCGCTGGAAGAGGTAGGCGTGGAGACAAGAGGCGGCTATTATGACCACAGCGGCGCTTTGAAAGATATGATGCAGAATCATCTGTTCCAGATCCTCACCATTGTAGCCATGGAACAGCCGGAGAGTGCAGCTGCAGAAGATATGCACCGGGAGCAGATGAAGGTACTGAACGCGCTCCATATGCCTGAAGATATAAAAGAGAATATTGTTCTGGGACAATATGAGGGCTACCGCGGGGAACCTGCTGTTGATTCGGAATCTGACACGGAGACGTACGCAGCAGTCCGTCTGATGATAGAGAATGAGCGTTGGCATGGAATGCCATTCTATGTCCGCACCGGAAAAAAGCTTGGGAAGCGGGAGATGCAGGTTGCAGTCGTATTTAAAAGCCCTGTGCCGGGAGTGGAACCGGATATATTGAATATTAAAATACAGCCCACAGAAGGCGTATATCTTCAGTTTAATATAAAGAAACCCGGAGAGTCAGAAGAAGTGGTTCAGGCTAAAATGGACTTCTGCCAGAATTGTTCCTTTATCAATCAGATGAATACACCTGAGGCATATGAAAGGCTGATTGGCGCATGTATCCGTGGGGAGCGTTCCTGGTTCTCACAATGGGACCAGATAGAAACGAGCTGGAAATACGTGGACGCGATCCGGGAGCAGTATCATAAAAATTGTCTTCCAGTACATTTATACCCTCAGGGAAGCGCAGGCCCGAGAGCCGCAGACAAACTGCTTGGCGATCACGGGCACGAATGGTTTGAATAATATTTAGTGAAACAGCGCTTTGTCAAAAGATTCGTGGTAAGCGCTGTTTCAACTTAAATATTAAGGTTCCCGCAGTTTCACAGCCCCCGCAGCCTGCCTGCGCCTGTTCTCATCGATAGCCGCATAATGCTTTTTCGTAGTATTAACATCCTTGTGTCCTAAAACATCAGCCACAAGATAAATATCGCCTGTTTCCTTGTACAGGGCGGTACCATAGGTGCTGCGCAATTTGTGCGGCGTGATTTTTTTATTCGGCGTAATCTGGCGTGCGTACTTCTTCACCATATTCTCAACGGCCTGAACCCCCATCCGTTTTCGCTGGGTTGATAGAAACAGTGCATTTTCATGGCCGGAGAGGGCAGTAACAGACTTTCTTGTTGTATACAGATACATCTTCAGTGCATTTTCAACCTCTTCACCAAAATAAACAACCATTTCATTCCCGCCTTTTCGGGTAACCTTAACTCCATTGTTCTTAAAATCCACATCCTGGATATCAAGCCCAACACATTCAGACACACGAATCCCGGTACCCAAAAGCAGCGTTAAAATTGCCAGATCCCGGTTCTTTGTTTTTTCAAAATACACTTTACGCTGACCGGTCAGGTCATCGCCGCCGTGTTCAACATATTCCAACAGAGAGGCTACTTCATCCGTATCCAGACGTATAATAGCCTTATCATGTAACTTCGGCATGTCCACAAGCAAAGTGGGATTCTTCTCAATAACCTGATGTTTAAAGTAATAGGCATAGAAGCTGCGGAGTGCTGACATCTTGCGCGCCAGTCCCTTTTCTGTATTCGTAATTTGCTGATCCTCAGAGCCTGTGTAAACCTTCAGATATTCCTGATATTCCTCAATATCAACCGGCTCGATGCGTTCCAGATCCTTCGCGGTAAACTGATCCATGGTATAGTCTTTATAAACAGGATTATTCTCCATTAAAAAATGGAAGAAAACGCGGATATCATAGGCATAAGATATCCGTGTTTTAGCAGAACTTTTAGGTTCTATAGCACGGAAATAGTCCCTGGCAAATGGCGGCATTGTCTTAAGAATTTGCCTGAGACGCAGGGTATTGTCTATGTAAGTCTGTTCATGATATGTTTTCGGATCCTGTGCGGACATGTTAAAATTCCCCCTTAATGTTATAAACCCCTTATAGTTGAGGTAATTATAGCATGGATACGGATCTCTGTCCATATCTATTGGAAAAATCAGTATTTGTCGTATAGATTTATTTATCTCATACGATATCTCTTCATTTATTAATGCGGAGTTTTCTGAAGCAAACCTTTCCCCTATATATCAGTATATCAAATGAGGCAGCCTGCACATATTCGTACAGGCTGCCTCTGGGTGAGTTTATATATCAATACATAGGGATGTATATTGATACCTTTATCTAATTATCTATAAAGAAATCAAGTAATGAACAGGTTGATTATTTATTTATAAATTCTGTATCGTTGTAAGCGATCATCAGATTCTGGCCTGCCTGAATGTCATCTGTACTCAGTGAATTCATCTCTTTTAACACCATAACATATTCTGAGACGGAACGATAATCTTCTGTAATATATTCTTCTGCAATATCCCATAGAGTATCTCCGGGCTGAATCTCAATACTCTTGTAATACTTAAAGTTAACAGGCTCTTCTGAACGTTTCTCATGTGCTGAAATCAAAAGATTTCCAAACAAAGCGCATGCCGCAAATACAATGAATACTGTTGCAATAAATAGAACCAGCATACTCCTGATATGTCTCTCGTTCTTTTTGATAGTCTGTGCTTTTGCATAATTTCTTTCTCTCTGCATTAGTAATTCCCCCGTTAAAACTCCCTAATAATTAGTTGCTTATTCGTTTTGCGAACAGCTGTTCTCTATAGCTAGAATTATATAACACGAACACATGTTTGTCAATACTCGCGTTTCATTTTTCGAACATATTTTCGTAACAAGTGTTTGCTTTTTAAAAACAACTATGATACTATATTTATAGAATGAGTTGAGCGTTGGCTTTAACGGATTAAGGAGGGCTATATGTCACAGGGTAAGATCAGCAAAAAGCAGCTGGAGATATTAGAATACATAAAAGCACAGATATTAGAACGGGGATTTCCCCCTGCTGTACGTGAGATTTGTGAGGCTGTCAATTTAAAGTCCACTTCCTCTGTACACTCTCATCTTGAGACACTGGAGAAGAACGGATACATAAGGCGTGACCCCACGAAGCCCAGAGCCATAGAGATATTAGATGATACATTTAATCTGACCAGACGCGAAGTTGTGAATGTCCCGCTTGTCGGCCGTGTCGCCGCAGGAGAGCCGCTGCTGGCACAGGAGAACATAGAAAACTACTTCCCCATTCCCATGGAATTCATGCCCAACAAGCAGACCTTCATGCTGACTGTAAAAGGAGAAAGCATGATTAATGCCGGGATCCTGGATGGCGATATGGTGCTCGTTGAACAGGATCATACCGCTTCCAACGGTGACATGGTGGTTGCACTTGTAGAAGACGGAGCCACAGTCAAAACCTTCTATAAAGAAGAAGGAGTATACCGCCTGCAGCCGGAGAACGACTACATGGAGCCTATCATCGTAAAGGAAGTATCCATCTTAGGAAAAGTGATCGGGGTTTTCCGATTTTTTTAAAATCCGGAGGCAAAATGGTATTTCCGAATTGTATTCAAAAAGACATGCGCAAAACTGAAATGCTGCATGTCTTTTTATCCTCTTATCTCCTGGGAGAATACCGCCGACCGTTACCGGCGGTTCGCTCCAATCAGTCTTTCTTAATCTGTTCCACGATATATTCGCTTATCTGCGGCGGTTCCAGAAATGGCCGTGCAAGATAATATCCCTGCATATAATCTACACCCAGTTCGATCACCTTATGCATCTCCTGTTCCGTCTCGATTCCTTCCGCAATGACTTTAATATTTCTTTCCTTAGCATAGGATATGGTATTTTCCACGATCTTCTGCTTATCAATATTATCATGGATACCGGATATAATCTCTCTGTCGATCTTAATATACTTAGGGGCAAGCTCCAGAAGGATTCTCTCACCATTATATCCGCTCCCGTAATCGTCCAGGTTACTATTCACAGTCGATTAGGGCATGACAAATAGAGCGGGTGTCATTTCCGCTTGATTTTTCATATTTGAATCGACTTTCAAAGAGGAGGTGATGAGGAAAAAACTTCTTCAACTGTATAGGGATTTCCGGTACACAAACGTTTTAGAGCGTCGATCTCATTGATGTGATTTCGGCGGCAGGTTTCTATGTATGTTCTGATGAGTGCATGATTGTCCGCTGCGGCTTCAGATTCAAATTGGCCAGATATTTTCATATCGTGTGATATCCTCCTCCGTATCATATCCATAGAAAAACAGATAAAATTCATCCCCTGAATTACGCGAAATAATTGTGTTCGACGGCGTATACTTCCGAAAACTGTCTGCCGCAGCCTGAATGTATTTATCTCCGTAATCATGCCCGAACTTATCGTTGATCTGTTTGAGGTTATCCAGATCCATCATAACCAGTGCCGCCTTCTTCAGGCAGGATTCTCCCTTTTCAAAAAGCTGCTGCATGATACGCTGGAATGCACGTCTGTTCTTCAGCCCCGTAAGCAGATCGTGGTCACGTTCATGCTCAATCAGCTGCTTTTCCTGGATTGTCTTCGTGATATCTTCGACTATGCCGATTGCCCTTCGATCCTCCACGCCCGAATAACTTAGACGGACAAAGGTCTCTTTTTCCCCGGTCGGTATCTTATACAATATATAGTCTTCTGCTTCCTCTGCTTTATAGATTTCCAACTCCTTCATTTCCATGATGAAAGTCTGCACATCCATATTGGAAGCAATGGAACCCTTAAGGCCAAATATATCAAAGAAACCGTCCGTCAAAAATAGAGTGTTATTATCCATATCAATTTCAAACCCTGCTATACGTATGCTGGCTTTGTTCAGAATCTGCGCAAACTTTGTGGCGGAGTCGATTACATCACGGCTCAGCTTTTCAATGGACTCTTCCAGCTGATCGAATTCATATATATTCGTTCTGGGGAGGCCTATTTTGTTTTTTGTATTCATCTGCTGCATATGTTTTGACACCAGATGAATCGGTCTTGATATCATAAAACTAACAAGCACGCTGCCTGCGATCCCCATAATGATTGTCAGAATAATTGCAACAATAATATAGGACATGATATGGTTGGAAAACTCGGTAAGATCACTCTCCTTCACTGCACCTGCCAGTCCCCACCGATCCGATTCAAAGGGACCGTTCGAATCATAGAGCTGGAAGTACTCCATATCCATAAAATACCGCTCATGATCTGCACCGTTAAAATAAAAGTTCCCATCAGATGACTGTGATACATCCAGCTTTTCCATGTCCGGTGCGATGCTGCTGTCCGATGAATATACGGTTCTATATTCATCGGTTTCCGCATCCTGTACGATCAGTAAATAGGAGGCCGGCTTATCTTCCATCAATTCCTCAGACGGAAGCATAGTGGCAAGGTAATCCAGTGTAATCTCCATGCCAAGTGTACCATAGACTTTACCTGTTGACGTTATCAGAGGAACCGTATAGGAAATCATCATCTTATCGTCGTCCGTAAGCGTATGCGGTTTTCCCCAATACCCCAATTCTGTCAGCGAAGCTGCCTCGGGGTTTTCATATCCTTGTTCCTGCGGATTTAGAAAAAGATTGTATATCTCCTCATGTTCCTTGGTAAATAAGAACTGAGGCTTCCAGGCACTGTCAGTGGCTATATCCAGGCTATGTACAAGATCAACCGAGCCTCTCTCAATCAGGAGGTCACTGTTGCGGACAGAGGCGCTTGTATCCGGATCCAGATCCCGGAAATAAACGCCGGGACGGGAAAAACTCTCCTGTTCCCTCAGTTCTTTGGGATCATCATTGTTAAAAACAACAAAAGCTCCGGTCACCTTATTGGAACGAAGCATTTCGATCAGATTTCCGGAAATCTCAGAAACCAGCGGAAGGCAGGCATTTGAGTTTTTTCCTATATTATCCAGGTCGATCGTCCCGTCCTGATCCAGCTTTTCAGCGGTCTCGTTAATGAGTTGTACCGTATAAGACACGTTAGACCAGCTGTTTATCATCTCATTCTGCAGGTAGCTGGAACGATTGGCCACCTTTCCCTGAACAATGCCTTTGGCATTCTCATCAAGTTCCTGAATGGCTCCCCCGAATATAAAAGTTCCTGAGAGCAGCATTACTTCTATTAAAGTTAGGAGGACCATGGGAATCAGCATTCTTTTCAGTATAGGCTGTGCTTTCTGTCTGTTCATGCGCATTCCTGTGCCCTCCTTTCTTTCATCCGCTTCCTATATGCAGCGGTTCCGAATTTATTTATTATCTACTAACTTCTCAAGAGATGCCAATGTCTCCTCATACCAGCTCTCAAAATTATCATCCGTATCAAATTTACTGACAGCCTCTTCCCTGGTAGAACCTGCTGATATTGCCGATTCCACCTCTGCCCGGTCCGCTGCCGCTTTGTCTGTAAGCGAATACTCCAGCACATTACGGGCATCCGTACCGTTTTCAAAGGCGCGGGTTGTATAGAGTGAAGTTTCCTCAATTTGCGTTAGGGAAGCCTCAAGCACCTGGATGACGCTGCTGTCTGTACTGTCTATGCTCTTTTTGATCAACTCTTTATCGTTGGCCTCTTTTTTGACAGGCAGATACCCTGACGTCACAGCAAACTGTATATTACGGTCAGTGTCTGTAAACCATTTCAAAAATTCCACGGAAGCCTCGATTTCTGCCTTATCTTCCTTTTCCATCACTACCATGCCTGCGCCCTGCTGTACAGAGTATTTCTCACCGTCCTTAAAGCGAGGGCACTCAAAAGCCTGCATCTCGATCGGATATGTATTTTCATCGTCCAGCGTCACCTGATTAGGGAAAAATGTCGCTCCCGCAGAGGAACCTACAAATGCCAGTATATTCCCTGTCTTGATATCATCACTCCGAAACTTGCCGGAGGAAGCAAAGTAGCCATTGATAAAAGGCACATAGTAATTGTCCCAAAGCTTACGGACTACGTCTTTATCAAAATTCAAAGCCGGCTGACCATCCTTGACGGAGAAAATCTCAGTCCCCAGTTCCCGTGCTCCTATTATAAAATAATTGGCCATAGCGTCCCTTCCAAAGAAGGCTTTACCGTCATCCGGAGTATCTGTCAGGCTGTCCGTCCATTCGTAATATTCTTTGGACGTGGCAGTAATCCCCTCGATTGTGGAAATATCCTCCAGGTCAGCGCCCGTTGCATCGGCAAACTTATCCCAGTCTGTCTTGTTCAGCATAAATACTTCCGTTGCCTTGGCAATCGGGAATATCTTCAGACTGTCTTCGGAGGAAAACTTTCCCTCATCAATGTAGCTGTCCATATATTCACTGATCTCATCCTCAGTCATATATTCCATCAAATCCACAGCCATGCCCTTCTGATCCACCGCATAGGCTGTATCCGCATAAGCCGCAAAAATATCAGGGATTTCTTTTGCCCCGACTTTTCCGTCAATGGAGGCCAGTACATTATCCTCCAGATCGGCCACATTGCCAAGGCTGGATGCTTTTACTTTGATTCCCAGCTCTTTTCCCCGGCTGCCATTAAACTCTGTTACCAGTTCATTGAAGGCATCCTGCTGTGCGCCGTTATAATAGTGCCATACTTCGATAGAAACCGGCTTCTTAGGATCCAGCAGGCTTTCCTTCTTGTTATCATTCGTTTTTTCTTCTGCAGAAGAGCACCCGGCCGTCAGGCTGAGAATGGCAGCTGTAAACAGGCAGACTGCAGTTTTATACACTCGTTTCCTCATAATATCCTCCACCGGCGCTTATAGTGATTCAACATCTACTTCTACGCCATCCCTCCAAATACGTTCCAGGTTATAGAACAGCCTGTTCTCCTTATCAAAAATATGCACGATGATATCTCCAAAATCAAGCAGCACCCAGCTGGCGGTACCGTAACCTTCCCGCTGCTTTAACACAAATCCTGCCTTATGGAGGCATTCCTCCACATTGTCTACCAGAGCCTTTACCTGGCTCTCGTTGCTGCCGTTTGCGATGATAAAATAATCCGCAAGTACGGAGACACCGGCAATATCAATCACCTTGATGTCCTCTCCCTTTTTTTCATCCAGCGCTTTGCAGGCAAGCCGCGCCATTTCCCTTGCTTGTTCCATAGATCAGTCTCCTTTACTTCTTTAATTTGTATACATTATTCTGCAGCTGTGCTGCAGACCCGCCCGCAGGGCATGTGTTACGGGGTGCCCTTTGGGTATACATTATTCTGCAGCTATGCTGCAGACCTGCCCGCAGGGCATAAGTTACGGGGTGCCTTTTGGGTATAATTATATCAACAGTTCTCACTTGTCTGAACTGCTACTGATAATATTCATAAGTTCTGACGGTCATGGGGTCAATCTCCCTTCCCACATTCTTAAGATAAGAAATTGTGGAACCAGCACTGAGTGCCACTGCCTTGTTCAGATTTGAAAACGCCTCTCTTCTCACTTCTTTTAAAACCGGAATTCCCTGCCTGCCCGGTTCGATATAGTCAGCTAGAAAAATGATTTTTTCAAGCAGTGTCATCTGAGGCTTTCCCGTGGTGTGATAAGTGATGGCCCCCAGAATATCAGAATCTTTAATATTATATTCATGCTCGGCAAGATATGCTCCCAGCTTGGCATGGATCAGGGCCGGCATTTTCAGCTCAGAGTCGGTCAGTGTGATATTGCATTCCCTGCACAATTTGATCTGCTCCTTACCGGAGCAGAACTTGCCGCAGTCATGCAAAAGCCCTGCCAGCATCGCCTGGTGTATATCCGTTTCATAACACATGGCAAGCGATGCAGCCGTATACATAACTCCCAGCGTATGTTCGTAGCGTTCTGGTTTTAATCTCTTCTCCAGTTTTCTTCGAATCCCCAAAATCTCCGTCATGGCTCCACTTCCTTATACAAATGATGTTCTTTAATATAATCAGCCACTGCATCCGGCACGAAATAATGCACTGTCAGCCCCTTCGCGGCCCGCTCCCGGATCGTCGTTGAAGAAATCTCCAGTAGCGGCGCCCGAAGCAGTTCAATCTCGGCTTCATATTTCTTTTTAAGATAAGCAATCTGTTTCTGCATATCTCCCACATCCTTGTCATCCCGCATCGCCGCAAGTATGGTGCAGGTTGGGAAAATCTCTTTGAAATACTTCCATTGTTCAATGGAAAACAGAGAATCCGCCCCCAAAATAAAATAAAACTCGTTGCCCGGATACAGTTCATGGAAATCACGCATTGTCCGATACGTGTATGATATCCCCTTCTTCGCCTCATGCATGGAAAGCTTAAAATGCGGGGAACCGCTGATTGCGGCCTTTACCATCTCAATTCTGTGGGTAAGCGAGGTATCCATGTCTTCCGTATCTTTATGCGGTGGATTACCATTCGGTAAAAACCATATTTCATCCAGTTTAAACTCTTCGAAGGCAAATTCACCCAAAAGCAGATGACCAATATGGATCGGGTCGAATGTGCCTCCCATGATGCCGATTTTCATAGAATCCTCCTACGGAAGTACGATCTTTTTCTTGTCGTCCTTTCCTTCCCTGTATAATACAATCTTCTTGCCGATTACCTGGACCACCTGAGAACGTGTCCTGCCGGCAACAAGCTCTGCCAGCTCCCTTGGATCATCTGCACAATTTTGAAGCACGCTGATCTTAATGAGTTCTCTGGCCTCTAAAGCCTCAGAAATCGCTTCTGTAAGCCCGGGAGTAATACTGGACTTCCCGATCTGAAAGATCGGATCCATTGTCATGGCAAGGCTTTTTAAATAAGCTCGCTGTTTTGTTGTCATACTGTTTTATCTCCTGTCTATTTATAATAATCAAACTGCAGTCCATACATCTTAACCGTGTCTCCCTCCTGAATGCCTGCCTGTTCCAGGTCATTCAGGATACCGGAATCTTTTAAGAACTTCTGGAAGAAGGCAAATCCCTTTTCAGAATCCAGGTTGGTGTATCCCAGCATCTTTTCAATCTTCGGGCCTTCCACTACATACAGTTCTCCTTCTCTCTCCACTGTATAGGGCAGGTCTTCATAGATCAGTTCATCCTCAGGAAAGTATTCCTGTTCAAATACAATCGGCTTATCATCCATATCCTGAAGCTGTCCGCTCACATAGTATAACAGCTCCTGAATCCCCTTTCCGGAAACTCCGGAGATTGGGAATACCCGGATCCCTTTTGGCTCAAATTCCGCCCTGAGCCTGTCCACCGGGTCTTCGTCCCCGCTGTATATCAGATCGGTCTTATTGGCTGCAATCACCTGCGGGCGCTCTGCAATCTCAGGGTTATAAGCCGTCAGTTCCGCATGAATCTTATAGATATCGTCCATCGGATCCCGGCCCTCAGTGCCCGCTGCATCCACCACGTGGATCATCATTTTTGTCCGTTCAATGTGGCGCAGAAACTCATGTCCCAGTCCGACGCCTTCCGATGCCCCCTCGATCAGCCCGGGTATATCCGCCATCACGAATCCTTTCGCCCCATCCAAGTCAACGACTCCCAGATTCGGGTTCAGCGTTGTAAAATGGTAGTTGGCAATCTTGGGATCCGCATTCGTAACCCTGGAGAGCAGTGTTGACTTGCCTACATTTGGAAAACCGATCAGCCCCACATCTGCGATGACTTTCAGCTCCAGATTCACCTCCAGCTCCATGGCCGGCTGTCCGGGCTGCGCATACTTCGGCACCTGCATGGTGGATGTGGCAAAATGCTGATTCCCCAGTCCTCCCCTGCCGCCTTTTAAGACAACCTGGCTGCGGTTGTCCCCTGACATATCCGCGATTACTTTGCCGGTCTTTGCTTCTTTGATCACGGTTCCCTCCGGAACTTTTAAGATCAGATCCTTCCCGTCTTTTCCATGACAGCGGCGCTTGCCGCCCTCTTCGCCGTCGCCGGCGGCATATTTCCTCTTGTGGCGGAAATCTACCAGTGTATTCAGGCCTTCATCTATTTGAAAAATAAGGTCCCCGCCTTTTCCGCCGTCCCCGCCGTCCGGCCCTCCGTTCGGTACATATAGTTCCCTCCGAAAGCTGCAGTGTCCGTCACCGCCTTTGCCGGATCTTATGAAAATTTTCGCTCTGTCTGCAAACATATTATATATCCTTTTCTATTTACTATTTTTACCAATTCCATATCCGTACTATTATATCACAAGATAGTTCCTTTTACTATTCATAATTCCCTGAAATCACATATCCTATAGCTGCATATTTCTAACAGTTCATACAAGCCTGAAATATTGCGCATCCAGCCCATTGAAATTCGCCTGCAGCGAAGGGAGCTGTGCATTTCGGATGTTAAATAATAAACAAGCCCCAGACTGTTAGGTCTGAGGCCGTGTGTACCGTAACTAATTATTCAGCTACAGGATAGATAGAAACCTGTTTCTTATCTCTTCCTTTTCTCTCGTATCTGACAACTCCGTCTACTAATGCAAACAGTGTGTCATCCCCGCCGCGTCCTACGTTCACGCCCGGATGAATTCTTGTTCCACGCTGTCTGTAAAGGATGTTGCCGGCTTTCACAAACTGTCCGTCAGCTCTTTTAGCACCTAATCTTTTAGACTCAGAGTCACGGCCGTTCTTAGAAGAACCAACTCCCTTTTTATGAGCAAAATACTGAAGGTTCAATTTCATCATGGTTATTACACCTCCTTGAAGATAATATCAATGTATGGTTCATAGTCGCTGTCATCTTCTATTTCTTCCAACCCCAGAATCATAGTCTTTAACAGCAGTTCAGCATCGTGTGTAGGTCTCCCACCGGTAAATCTGAACTGAATCAGCCCCTGTGCATCTTCTGAGTCGTCTGTCACTACAGATGTCTCATCGGATGTATATCTTTCAATCGCATTTATCGTGTTGATAATCAGCGCTGAAGCCGCCGCACATACAATGTCCATACCCTCATCCGCGAATCCGGCATGTCCCTGTGCGTCAAAACCTACATATTCATGCTTGTCAGTCTTATAAATGGATACTTTAATCATTCTCTCACCGGGTTATGCGTTGATCTTGTCGATCTTAACTGCAGTATACTGCTGTCTGTGACCATTTTTCTTATGGTATCCAGATTTTCTCTTATACTTGTAAACGACAACTTTTTTGCCTTTACCGTCACCAATTACAGAAGCTGTAACTGTCGCACCATCGACTGTCGGGTTCCCAACAACAAGTTTGTCGTTGTTCACTGCAAGTACCTGGTCAAATGTATAAGTCTCTCCAGCTTCTACCCCAAGTTTTTCTACTTTAATGATATCGCCTTCGGCTACTTTGTACTGTTTACCACCTGTTGCTATAATTGCGTACATATGGCACCTCCTATTATCATTACTCGCCAATTACGGTGTCTGCTAAAAGGGCAGAACTTCAAAACCTCATTGCGCGGCATACCGTTATAGTATAGCATATGCAAATTTATAAAGTCAATAGTTTCCGGGCATTTTCGTCAAAAATCCTGCTTTTTTCCTCTTGTGTCAGTGGAAGTCCATTCATATATTCTATGGACTCTGTCTGCCCGGACCATGGAGAATCTGTGGCAAAGAGAATACGATCTGTACCGTGGTTCCTGCAAATGCGCACAAACTGTCCGTCATCGATTGCACCAAATACAACGGCAGTATCCAGATAAACCTTTTTTCCGACGATGCAGCGCTCCACATCGTCCCAGCATTTAAGACCGCCCATATGGGCGATTACCAGCTTCTCGGGCTGCACTTCGTCAATCACCTCTGCCGCCATCTGCGGCGTGCAGTAAACACAGTCCGGATATCCGGGATCGTAGCCGCCGTGCACGGTAATAATCAGCCCCAGTTCTGATGCATAGGAAACAATCCGCTTATAACGGATATCGTGAAACATCGTCTCCTGATATGCCGGGTGCAGTTTAATCCCCTGAAATCCCATGTTCTTCAAAGTCTTAAGTTCTTCCCTGTAGTTTGCGCTGTCCGGGTGGAGTCCCCCGAAGGAGATCACATCTCCCGTCAAAAAATGGGCGGCAAAACGGTTTATGCTGTCAAACTGAGACGGTTTTGTAACGACCGGGAGGGCAACCGAGATGTCTATGCCCGCTTTCTGCCCGGAAACCTTCAGTCCCTCAGCAGTTCCATCGGTAAAGGGAACCGTTTTACATCTTCCGCTTAAAAATTCCAGTGTCTTTCCGGCAATCTTATCCGGGAAAATATGTGTATGAAAATCTATCATCTTATTTTACCTTATACCTTATTTTTCAACTATAGCTGAAAATCCTCCCGCAGAGCATGTGTTACGGTGTACCCTTGGGTATACCGTATGTGAGTCTTTGGGCAGGCTTCTATTTATCGCAATCATTGAGTTTATCGTAACAGTATTCTATGATGCTTCTGCGCGTAATGATCCCGATGAATTTATTCTGGTCATCCACTACAGGTACAAAATTCTGATTCATCGCTTTCTTCACCAGATCTTCCATATCGGCATCCGCAGGCACTACATCAAAATTGGCCTTACGTGGGAACTCCTTTATCAAGATGTGTTCGGCGCTTTTGATATCCAGATTATTGTAAGACTTTATTCCCCAAAGCAGGTCTCCTTCTGTGACAGTGCCCACAAATTCCCCTTCCCTGTTCAGCATGGGGATGGACGCATACTTATGGTATTCCATTGTCTCCAGAACCTGGCGCAGCGTACTGTCATTGTAGATATAAGCAACTTCATTTTTCGGTTTTAAAAAAAACAGAATGTTCATAATGAATACCTTTCTTTAAATTTGTGTCAAAACAAAGATTTCATACAGCGCCCTGATCGCGTTTTTAAAATCATCATGTCTGACACCAACAATAATATTCAGCTCACTGGATCCCTGATCAATCATTTTTACATTAATGTGCGCATGGGCAAGGGCAGAGAATATTCGGCCGGCAGTCCCGCGTGTCGCCCTCATTCCCCGGCCTACAATAGCAATCAGTGCAAGATCTGATTCCAGTTCGATGTGGTCAGGATCTACAGCCTTGTGGATTCCGGCAAGCACCCGCTGTTCCTTTTCCTCAAATTCATCCTTATGAACGAAGATTGTCATTGTGTCAATACCCGACGGCATATGTTCGATGGAAATCTCATTCTCTTCGAATACCTGGAGCACCTTGCGGCAGAAGCCAATCTCAGAGTTCATCATGGCCTTCTCTACGGTAATGGATGCGAAGCCGTCCGTACCGGCAATCCCTGTAATGGTATACTTCGGCTGCCTGCATGTGCCCTCTACGATTAAAGTTCCTTTATCCTGAGGTGCATTGGTGTTGCGGATATTGATCGGTATTCCTGCTTTTCTTACCGGGAAAATGGCATCCTCATGGAGCACGCTCGCCCCCATGTAGGAAAGCTCACGCAGTTCTTTATATGTAATAGTCTCTATGGATTTGGGATTCTTCACAATCCTTGGGTCAGCAATGAGAAATCCGGATACATCTGTCCAATTTTCGTATAAGTCAGCCGTTACAGCCAGCGCAACCAGTGAACCGGTAACATCTGAACCGCCTCTGGAAAATGTTACAACCGTTCCATCTTCTTTCGCCCCGTAAAATCCGGGAATGACCGCGTAGCATATATCCTTTAGCCGTGCAGACAGCAGGTCGTTTGTTACAGCGTCATCAAAATTGCCCTCCTCATCAAAGCGGACTACCTCGGCTGCGTCCACGAATTCAAATCCCAGATATGCTGCCATCACCTTGCCGTTCAGATATTCACCTCTGGAGGCAGCGTAATCTCTTCCTGCTTTTTTTCCAAAATTTTCCCGGATCACATCAAAGTCCTGATCCAGGGAAAGAGTCAGATTCAACCCTTCGATAATCTCGTTATATCTGTCTTGGATTGCAGAGAGTAAGTCTGTAAAGTTCTTTTCCTTAATGGCGGCCCCATAGCAGCTGTACAGCATATCCGTCACCTTGGTGTCTCCTGAGAACCTTTTACCTGGTGCGGATGGTACAACATACTGCCTGGATTCATCTGCTCGTATGATGTCCCCTACTTTTTTAAACTGCTCGGCACTGGCCAAAGAACTTCCGCCGAATTTTACTACTTTTTTCATTCCTCGTTTCCTCCAATATACTTAGAGAGGCGCCCATATCCGGCATGCAGCCGGCCCTTAACAGCAAATACTGTGCGATATAGTTCCCTCTTCAAAATTTCTGCGTTCTCGGTACATTATTATAACGCAGTCATTCCTTCTTGTAAATCTCTTCTTTCGCATTTTTTTGCATTTAATGACAAAAAATCCTGCATTTTTATTCACAAATCAAATTCAAAATCTGTTATACTGCAAATTTAAAATATCACATCTGCATACTCGGCGCCGGCGGCCCTTTTCAAATCACCGGGATCCAGTTTTAGCTGCATGCCCAGCCTGCCCCCACTGACATACATGTAGTCCAGGTACCGGGCCGTTTCATTTATTATAGTAGGGAAAGCTTTTTTCATGCCGATGGCAGTACAGCCTCCTCTGACATATCCGGTAACCGAGGTAAGCTCTTTAACCGGAAGCATTTCCAAAGACTTTTCCCCCGCGGAACGGGCCGCCTTCTTCAAGTCCAGTTCAGACGCAATCGGAATCACGAACACATAATGTATCCCGCTCTTTCCTGTTGTTACGAGTGTTTTATAGACTCTGTCATGAGGCAGGCCCGCTTGATCTGCAATCGTAATGCCGTCCACGAATTCATCGCACTCGTAAGTCTGATATTCATAAGGAATTTTATATCGGTCCAATATCCGCATTGCGTTCGTCTTCAGTTCTTTCTTCCCCATAATCTTCTCCTTATCTGTCATATTCTCTCCCCTGCAAAATCAGCGGTACAAGGCATTTGGATTGTCTTATACTAGGACTGAACCCTATTACATTAAGCACATGATTTACTCAATAATCGAACAGGCTGAGCTGCTCCATACGATAGGGGCGCTTATAGCTTGATATGATATCGGACATCTTATGCAGGATTCCCGCCTCCTGGCACTCTTTCTCAAAAACCTTCCAAAGCTGGCGTACCCGCGGGCTTCTGCATTCATAGGCGTTGCCGAATCTCTTTTGGTATTTCTCTGCAAGCCCCTCTCCCGGGAAGAGCTGGTTCAGCCTTTCATAGTACCAATCCCGCTGATTTTCGCGCAGCGTCATCCCAAAAGCAGGATAGATAAACTTTGCACCCGCCTCGTGTGCCTTACGAACGATTTCCCGGATATTCTCATCAGAGTCTTCCAGGAAAGGAAGCACGGGCATTAACAGAATCCCGGTATATATCCCATGACCGGACAATTCACGGACCAGGGCAAACCTCTCCGAGGACGGCGGCGCTCCCGGCTCTATCTTTTTTGCAAGCACATCGTCTGAAGTGGTAATCGTGACTTTGCACAGCACCGGTGAATGTTCCCTGATATCTGTAAGCACATCGATGTCCCTTGCCAGCAGACTGCTCTTTGTAGCGATGGCGGCTCCAAATCCAAATGCATCGCAGAGCTCCAGCGCATGCCGGGTCAGTTTCAGCTCCTTCTCAAAGGGATTATAAGGATCGCTCATGGCCCCCGTAGAAACCACGCCCTTCTTTGTCTTTCTGCGCAGCTCATCGCGTATGATCATCAAAGCATTTTCCTTTGCCCTGACAGTGTCAAAGGAAGAGATTCCGTAACAGTCTGAACGGCTGTCACAGTATATGCAGCCATGACAGCATCCTTTATATATATTCATATTATATTCTGTTCCAAACCAGTATTCCGGTCTTTTCGAACGGGTAATTATCGTTTTAGCTGGAATATACTCCATAATAATGTTCCTTTTCTTGGAAGTCCCCGGCTGTTGATTGGCCGGGGAGGTTCACTTATTATACCAAAGCCATGATTTTCCGGCTATTGTAACATTAGGCATTTTGCTGTTTTAACATTTTTAGTGAAATTAATTGTATAATCGTATACAATACACAACGCAACTTTACTGTTTTGAAGCCCTCACGAAATACCCAATATTTTATATTGTATACATGGATGCAATATTTTCCTTGTCATAATCATTCGAACTGCATACTGCATTTTGAGTAAGTTTATATTGCATACAACTATACAATATAAAAACCAAAAAAATTATTCTGCTAAACTCTCATGAAGAGGTCTGCGTACTTTTTTGCGGGTCAGCTCTACAAGCTGCAGCGCGGTCACATCCACAAGTGTTGATTGAATCGGGTCTTTTGAGAGGTATTGGCGGAATGTTTTCAGCAGTTCCCTGGTTGCATCGGCATCGTCCAGGTTAATAAAATCCACAATAACGATTCCCGAAAGGTTTCTAAGCCGCATCTGTTTGGCTGCCTCCCTGGCTGCTTCGAGATTGATCTTCAAATAAGTTTCAGAAGGATTCTTTTTTACAGAACATTTTCCCGAGTTCACATCAATCACAGTCAGCGCTTCCGTATACTGTATCACCAGATAGGCCCCATTCTTAAGCCATACGCGTTCGCTCAATGCCCTTTCCAGTACAGTCTGTGTATGATACAGCTTTCCGAGAGGGAGCTGGCTGCTCTGATAAAGCCTCAGTTTCTCTAATTCTGCCGGCTGTTCTCTTGTATAATATTCCCTGACCTGGCGGTAAAGCTCTTCGTCCTCAATCACAATCTCCGTTAAACCTTCGGTATACACATTTTTCAGGTCAGAGATATAAGCGGGAGGCGCCTCCTGCAGACAGGAAAAGCATGTTCTCGTCTGAGACGCAGACTTCAGAGCGGTATAGCTTTGTTCCAGGCTTTTAATCTCCCCCAGGATCTGGTCAAAATCAGCATCGCCTGCATTCGTACGGATGATAAGGCCATACTCCTCGTTTTTATAGGGCAGAAGGCGTTCTTTTAATTCCTCACGCAGCGATTTGGGAAGCTTGCCGGAGGTTCCGATTCTGGTGTTTCCTGTTGTCAGAATTGCATACCTGCCCGTAAAACTTAAGTTGCTGCTGACCGTCGGGGCCTTTGTTTTAACGGCCTCTTTGCTGATCTGAACAACCAGCTCATCCCCGATGCAGAGCGGCTTCCTGCCTGCTTTATGCGTGAACAGAGCATTAGCGGCCTGGCTCATGTCATAATAACATTCCACGCCGCTCTCAATCTCGATAAATGCTGCTCCGATATTGGGCACTATATTCTTCACTCTGCCCACATAGATATTGCCAAGTACATGCTGCCTTACCCCGCTGTCCGGCTTGTCGCAGTGTATTTCTACGATTTCATCGTCCTCCAGAAGAAATATCCAGACCTTTTGGGCCTCTTTCATCATAAGAACTTTTCTTGAGGTCATGCCGTCTCCATCTCCATTTCGCTACCCAAATCTTCCAATGTTACCAATTCCCGTCTGCCTTCCTGGCCCCTATCCGCATACATCTCAAGCCTGTGATGTGAATAATCGCTCTCGGCAAAATCGATCCCCATAAAATGACAGAATGCCTCCATGACAAGGCCGGGCTTCAGATTCTGGACGCTCCCCGCGGCCACCTGCATACAGACAGCGTCCGCTTTCGCTTCCAGACAGTATATCATTGGTTTGATATCCACTTCATTCGCACTGCGTTTTGTCTCTTTCAGAATCCGGATCTCGGGCTGCGCCATGAATGCCGCAAGCTTCTCCGGCCAATCTGCCGGAAACACATCCTTTTTCACCGTCGTCCTGTAATCCGCCGCCGCAACGATCGCCATTCCAGTCATCTTCTTTTCTTCCGCAATCTGACGGAAGCTTACGACTTCCATCCCTTCCACCATGGCCTCATTCAGCCGTCTCACGGCCTCTTTGCTGGAAATCGGGCCGCTCAGCTCAATATCAAAGTATTCACCGTCACTGGAAAGTCCGATCCCCAGCGGATTTGCAAAAGACATAATCATATGAGGACTGTAGCCGGCGGTAAAGGCGATCGGGATCTCCGCCCTTCTCATGGCCTTCTGGAAAAACCGCATCACATCCAGGTGCCCGATAAATCTCAGCGCACCATATTTTCTGAACTTAATTCTTACCTTCATAGCAGACACCTCCTCCAAATTGTGCCGCTCCGCATCCGGAGCACTGCATCTTACAGTTTGGTGTGACAACGCCCTCCTGCGCCCGCTCCCACTCTTTTTTCATAAAGCTTTTGCTGACCCCGATATCAATGAAGTCCCACGGAAGCAATTCATCCAGTTCTCTTTCCCGGGTCGTATAAAATGCAATATCAATGCCCGTATTCTCAAACGCCTGCATCCATTTTTCATTGCAGAATGTTTCTGTCCAAGCGTCAAAAAGGCATCCCAGTCTGTAGGCCTCCTCAATGGCCTTTCCCACTCTCCTGTCGCCGCGGGCAAACACGCCCTCCAGAACGGTTACTTCCGCATCATGCCAGTTATATTTCATGCTTTTTCTGTTTAACTGCTCCTGAAATTCATGCTTCACAACCGAAGCCCTGTGCATATACTCCTCACTGGTACACATTGGCGCCCATTGGAATGGGGTAAATGGTTTAGGTACAAAAAAGGAAGTGCTCGCCGTTATCTGGCATTTGCCATGGCGCTCCTCTTTCGGGATCTCGTAATATCTTCTCGCAATCCGATCTGAAAGCCTTGCGATCTCCTTCATATCTGCTTCCGTCTCAGTGGGAAGGCCCAGCATAAAGTACAGTTTTACCTTGGACCAGCCTCCCTCGAAAGCCTGTCCGGCCCCCTCCAGGATCATTTCCTCCGTCAGGCCCTTATTTATTACATTTCTCATCCGCTGTGAACCCGCTTCGGGGGCAAATGTCAGGCTGCTCTTGCGGACATCCTGCACCCGCTGCATCACATCCAGCGAAAATGCATCGATCCGAAGGGATGGCAGGGTAATATTCATCCCTTTATCCTTAAATTCATCTATTAAAAAGTCTACCAGTTCTTTCAGTTCGGAATAGTCACTGGAACTCAAAGAACTCAGAGAGATCTCTTCGTGTCCCGTATTCTTCAGCATAACACGGGCGTACTCCTTCAATGTCTCCACGTTTCGCTCGCGGGTAGGCCGGTACAGCATCCCTGCCTGGCAGAATCTGCAGCCGCGGATACATCCCCTCTGGATTTCCAACACAACCCGGTCCTGCGTTGCTTTGATAAAGGGCACCACTGGCTTCATCGGATAAGGCGCTTCCGTGACATCCATTACGATCTGCTTTTTCACCGTGGCAGGAATCCCGGGCTCCGTCGGTGTAAAGGACTTCAGAGTACCATCATCATGATAATCCGCTTCGTAGAACATCGGAACATAGAGCCCCTCAATCTCCGCCGCCCTTCTCAGAAACTCTGTACGGCTGCTGTTCCCGGCCCGGCAGGTCTTGTAGAGATCCAGCAGTTCATCATAGACCGTCTCGCCCTCTCCTATATAAAACAGATCAAAGAACTCTGCCAGCGGTTCCGGATTGTAGGTGCAGGGGCCGCCGCCGATTACGATCGGATGCTCCCAGGTACGGTCCGCACTGTGGAGCGGAATCTGGCTTAGATCCAGGATCTGCAGTATGTTCGTGTAGCACATTTCATACTGGATTGTGATGCCCAGAAAGTCAAAATTCTTGACTAGATCCTGTGATTCCAGGGCAAACAGGGGGATCTTCTGTTCCCTCATTACCTTGTCCAGGTCGGTCCAGGGAGAATATACCCTTTCACACCATACATCCTCACGCCGGTTAAAAATATCATACAAAATCTGAATCCCCAGGTGGGACATGCCAATTTCCATGATATCGGGAAACGAAAGGGCAAACCGAATGTCCACCTGATCCGGGTCTTTATTCACCGCATTTACCTCATTGCCGATGTAACGGGCGGGTTTCTCGATGTTCAGCAGTATCTCATCGCTCAACGCTAATTTTCTCATCATTATATACATCCTTCTTATCCATGCTATTAGATCCCAAATGATCTGATGGTGTCCGGAAACACCGGGCACCACTGTTTAATTATAAGTGCTTTTTGTCATAACATCAAGCAAAATGCGGAATGTTTTAAGTTTATGCAGATGAGTGCGCGAAAGAAGGGATAGCTTCTGTAACGGCTACCCCTTTCTTTCGCACACTCATCTGCCGGCGAGATGGAAACTCGTCAACTCAGCGTATTAAACATCTTCGATCTTCCCTAAAAGCTGCAGCGGCTCCTTTTTTAGGTTTTCTTTCATATAGCAGGACGAGATGATAAACGCCGCCAGAATTAAACCACCCCCGGTCCCAACCGACAATGCTATGCTGGGGCTTGCCCACTCTATGTCAGCCTCTGTGTCATTTGTTGTCACATTGCTGTAGGACGTATCGAATACAGTGGCCGCATCGGCCTTCTTGGCGGCTGCTCCTGTAGCTTTCCATCCCGCTATGCTGCCCAGGATGCTGCCAACCGCCGCAAGTACAAGTATTCCGGTCAGAATAGATCTGGAACACTGCCCCTTCGTTCTTCCAAGCAGGCGCTCCACGGCAATCCTCTCCTGTTGTCCCGTTATGAACATACTTGAAAAGAACAGTAAAATCATGAGTGCCATGACGCCTCCGCTGACCAGGAATATCCATGACATCATCTTTCGCTTTTCAATCCCTTCCCGGAGCTGGGTATAACCTTTGTCATAAAAGGTGATCTTCAGATCTTTTACCCCTTGTTTTTCCCATAGCTCCTGATATTGCTGTATTGTTCCGTTTGGAATTTGGAAAGACGTGTTGCCAACCTGCATGCGTCCATAGGCTACGATGTTATCTTTCCAGGAATTCTCGGGAACTGCGTTCCAGGGAATGACCACTTCATACATGCCGATTCCAAGGGAACCGGTACCGTAATCTTTGATTGTATAAATGCCCGCAATCTCATATTCCTGCTCGTTGAATATGGAATAGGGCTGGCCCTGTGCATTAATAAAGGAAAACCCATACCCGCCGCCCTTTGTTGAAAAGTTGTCCACCGGTGCATCCCGATAATTGGCATAAAACAGAGGCAGGGTTAGTTTGTCCCCCACGGACTTCTGAAGCAGCATCGCCAGCGTACTGGGAATCAGACAGACCTTTGCGCCGTCCTGATATTCCTCTTCTGTGATATCCCTTCCCTCGGAGATAACGACCTCATCCTGATAAAACGGCATCAGCAGCTTTGTGCTGTCTGTGGGCTGAACCGGTACGACATGATCCAAATAGTCCTGCATATTTCCCGCCAGCAGCCACCGCTTTCCGCGTTCTGTTTCATAGAACCCTTCCGTCACCTCATCAAATTCGTCTGATTCATTTATAGGATCATAGATCCTTTCTCCATCGAGAGTGTATTGTGTTGATAGGGTACCATTTGTAGGAACATATTCCATTTCCATCTCCCCGCTATCGCTGTTTTCTGTTTCCACACCGTGGGTAAAACCGTACTGATTAAGCTGCATAACATAAGTCTTTCCCGCCTCGAACGTTCTGGGTTCCGGATTCTGGTGTTCGCAGACATAGATATAATCCCCCTCATTGACAGCGCCTTCCAGCACCTTAACAATGCGCATCTTGACGGAATGATCCGCTGTTTCTGTTTTCAGGGGGGTTACCTCCACGGTGAGCAGCCAGGTGCGCCCCACTCCCTGATAAAGCTCCTCTACATATGCTCCAAAATAGGGGCGCTGCCTTGGCTTATGTACATACCCCGCGCCTTCAAAGTCCAGCACCTCCTCTTTGATTCGCTCCCCCGCGGTTCTTGCGTTAAAGTACTGATACTCTTTCATTTCCGCATCCCATATCCCATAAACCCCGTTATCCTTTGTCTCCTGCTCCACAGTTCCTATGGTGGTAAATATTTTTTCGAATTCCTGAATTGCCGTTCTGCTCATGTTCCAGAGGTTTCCGCCCAGTGCCAGGAAAAATGCCGAAACACCAATCAGAAGAAAAAACAGAAAACTCTTCAGGGGACTGCGGAGCATTTGTTTCATGCTGTAATAAAATGTCATGCCATACACCACCTCACTGTTTTTCTACCGATATCATTTTCCCGTCCTTCATGGTCATACGGATATCCGCCTGGTCTGCAATCCGAGAATTGTGTGTAACTATAATAACTACATATTCTTTCTCATGTGCCAGTCTAAGCAGTAATTCGACTATATTCTCTTCATTTTCCGTGTCCAGATTCCCTGTCGGCTCATCTGCCAGCAGAATTCTCCCTCCGGCAGCCATAGCTCTTGCAATTGCCACTCTCTGCTGCTCCCCTCCGCTCATCATACGCGGATATTGGTTCAGGATCTTTTCTTCCAGACCTACTTCTTCCAGGCACAGGGCCGCCTTCTCTTTTGCCGTTTTGCGTGGAATTCCCTGGAGCTCCAGCGGATACATAACATTCTCCCAGGCGGTCAGCAGAGGAAATAAATGAAAGGCCTGATATACCACGGACACTTCCTTCCGTCTGTATGCATCCCGGTCCATTTCCGCCAGATTTTCGCCGTCCACCAGGATTCTCCCTTCCCTGGGATGGTCAAGTCCGGCAAGCAGGGATAGAAAAGTACTTTTTCCGCTTCCTGATTCTCCTGTAACCGCATACATGTTACCGGATTCAAACGTGCAGGATATCCGTTTTACCGCCTCAATTGTCTGAAATTTATTCTGATAAGAATAACTTACATCTTCTACTTTAATCCGTTCCATATCTCCCTCTCAATCTCTGTGTGATAACACAGCTGCAACGCTGAATCTTCCAAACATCCACATGGCAGCCGACGCGCCCAGTATATAGCAGACCAAAAACACAAGCCAGACAAGCGCAATTGCTCCCATGCCGGCCCACCGCAATATCAACCCTGCAGCTGCTCCCACAGCGCCGCCTGCCGCAGCCAGCAGAATATGTTCCACAAAAAACAGTACCGTACACCGCCGTCTGCTCGTTCCAAGCGCCCGCATAATCGCGTACTCCTCCCGTCTGCCCTGAAGCAGCAAGTGGGATACGATATACCCCACCATAATCACTACAAGAAGGACAAAGGGCAGAAATCCCTGCAGCAGAGACAGGCTTTTTTCCAGACTAGTGACCGACCGGATAAAGATCACATCATCTACCCTGACCCCGGCCCCGGCATAAGAGAAAGTCGAGCCCGGAACCACCGTCTGAAGCCCGGCGTCCTTTAATTCCTGTTTTAATTCATTGAGCTTCATGGAATCTTTTACCAGAAAGGACAGGGAAGAGGCAAAATATGTCTGGCCACTCTGCTTATAAATCTCTTTTACAGCATCCAGAGGGAATAAAATATCCGGCACAGTTACCTCTTCATCGGTTCCGCTGGAATCCCAGATTCCGACGACTTCCATACTTACCGGCCGGAGATCCTTTATTTCTAATCCTGTTCCGGAAAGCAGCAGCTGGTAGTGCTGCAGTGAAAGGGGGAGCCGGCTCCCAAGTTCTTTATCTATGGATGATTGATTCACGATACAGACATCCTGGCTTTTCTGAAAAGTATCCCAATCCCAGCCTTTGCTCCACTTGACATCTTCCTCTTCCAGGCCCTCAATACATTCCGGGCGGTTCAATCCCTGAACCCAGAAATCTTGTAAGTTTTCGGCATTCTCCTGCGGAAGGCGCCCCAAAAGCTTTGCCCCTTCCACAATCTCTTTTGTGTATGAGGATCCGTAAACCGCATCGAGAACCCGCGGCTGTATGAACAGGCCCGAATTGGAATCCCCGCTCACATTCCAGATCTGTACCGATATAGGGAGCCTTTCCGGCAATTCATCGAGCTGTTGTTTTGTACTGGTCAGATTGCCCAGATAAAGAGCCATTACAATAACCGTCAGCAGGCTGATCAGGATATTGAGGATACTTTTTTTGTAGTGACGCCGTATATTTACCAGAATTGTGTGTATTGCCTGATAAAAACTCCTTCTCTTGTCCGGGATTTCTTTCTTGATAGACTCTTCATTTTCCCTTATACAAAGTATCCGTGTTGACGCTTCCCTTGTCTCCTCACTGTCCTCCAGCACTCTGGCAGCCGTATAGACGGTTCCGTCCAGCGTGAATTTAGGGTACATTCCGGATTTTACCATCTGAAACTTCATCCCGCGGTCTGATGCATATTTACGCAGTACAGCCTCAAACATACCTGCTGTGTTCACGGCTTCATCTGCATTAAATGAAAATCTCCGCTGCTGTTCTTCCATGGCCACCCGCTTGTAATCGTCCGCAATCTTTGCGAATACGCTTCCGTTTCGGGACATGGTTTCCATTTTTTCAAGATAAGCATCCACGTCCACCTGATCCGATTGATCCTTATGGATACTCGTGCAGACTTCAATCGCCGCCTGCAGCTGTTTCTGCTGCTTCAGCAGATTTTCCTGCTGGCGTACAACAGCCTCCTTCAGGGGAAGCTCTTCCTTCAATATATTTTCGATCTCTTTCAGGGGCATATCCAGCATCCTCAGCATCTTAATCAGCTTCAGACGCCGTATATCTTCCTCCGAATAATCCCTGTATGCATTGCCGGTTTCCCTTGCAGGTTCCAGCAGCCCCTGCCGCTCATAGTAGCGAATATTCTGTCTGGATATTCCGGTCAGTTCCTCCGCTTGTTTCGTATTCAAAAATCCACCCCCTCATCTGCTTACATTCTATAATCTGAAATATCTTTATGTATCTATATTAGGGTGTATAGCAGGTATACAGTCAAGTCTTTTATAACTTTTCTTCGCTAAATTTCAACAAATTAAAAATCGCCACTTGTTTTAGTGACGATTCTCCTGATTTCTCTCATTACATACTTATAGTATATCCGGTTCCAATACAGGTTCTTCGAACAACATCATTAAATCGTGATTAGCTCCGATATTGGTTACTTCAAAATGATTTAGGCACAGAGCAAGCCACGGAAGCTCCCTGCTCATCTCACGTACCAAATCGAAAATTTCCAGATCCGTTGTCTTATATCTGGAATGATATCCTGAATATTGCTCATGGGAAAAGTTTCTCTTTACCAGGTAATCTCGTATCTTCGTATAAGCACCATTGGGGTTGCTTGCTGAAAAATATTTTTTAAGATCATTAACCCGCAGATCAAAATATAATGCCTTTAAGTGTTTTGCTTCTTTTCTTGCCATTATGCCACACTCAGTCTCTTTGTATAATGATACAGTACATCCTCAACGGCAAAATCTTCTTCATTTTCTCCATCATCGCTGTTGTACCAGACCCATTTTGTTACATATTCCATAAACCAAACTTTTTCTCTTAAAGATGTAATAATACATCCGAAAGCACCATAATCTTTCGGATTCCCATTTCCGGTAAAGCATAATGTCCCATCTGGTTGCTGTGCCTTATTCAGTCCATATCTGGAAAACGCCTGCTCAACTGCCTGATAAATACTTTCCACCTGATATTTCTGGTCAGCAGCAATCTTTTTTTCATCCATTTTTATTTCTAATTTCAGCATAGCAGCCTCCTCTGTCCTCTAAATAATCTTTGGTATACTCATTATATCCGACTTGAAGAGAAAATTCCACTGCATTTTTGAATTAACGCTCTAATGGCTCACGTCCCCTACAGCTTCTTCCACACTGCCTGAATATCTTTGAGATCCATCTGCTTTTCGATCTGGTTTACGATTTTATCGCTGCTTACATTTGCTACATTCACTTTGCCGTAATCGATCCAGACATAACAAACAAAGCATAAGACGCCCAGCGTCAGACGGAAGAAAAAGCTGCTTTTAGGCCTTTCTTCTGCATCGTCATACAGGTCATGGTAAATATGTCCATACCTGGGGTGCACAGCGGGAATAAAGCTGTCCTCATTGTAAAGCCTTCTGGTCTGCCTTAGAAGCTGGCGGCGTCTTTCTTCTGATTCATTCATAATCTATGTACCTCCTTTTGGATTTCCTGTTAAGCTGCCCTTTGGGCGTACAGAAAAGGGCATATGATATGTCTACCATATCATATGCCCTGCCAAAAACAGTTAGAACTCTCTGTCCCGGAGTGCTATAGAACAAATCACGTTATCTGTCCGCAAGCTCGTTTGTTATATCATCCCAGGTAATTCCCCGTTCCACCATAAGGACCATCGCATGGTACAGAAAATCAGACATTTCGTATTTGATCTCCTCGGGATTTGGATTCTTAGCCGCAATCACAAGCTCTGTCGCTTCTTCTCCAATCTTTTTCAGGATCTTATCAATCCCCTTATCGAAAAGATAATTGGTATAAGAACCTTCTTTCGGATTCTCTTTTCTGTCCATAATTGTTGAATAGACGGATTCAAATACCTGAAGCGGGTTCTTCCCGTCGTAATCACTGCCTACAATCGGCTGGAAGAAACAGGTGCTGTTTCCGGTATGGCAGGCCGCTCCGACCTGTTCTACCTTGGCAAGCAGTGTGTCCTTATCACAGTCAATCGTCATCGTCTTTACATACTGGTAATGGCCGGATGTCTCGCCCTTTACCCACTGTTTTTTCCTGCTTCTGCTAAAATATGTCATCCTGCCGGACTTGACCGTATGGTCAAAGGCCTCTTCATCCATATACGCCATCATCAGGACCTCATTCGTTTTATAATCCTGCACAATGACAGGCAGCAGCCCGTCTGAATTCAGTTTAAACTCGGAAAAATCCATCATGCTTTCAAAAGACGTCATCCGGATCCCTTCGGCAGCACAGACATTTTTAAAGGCATTAAAATCCATATCATCCTGACTGATAAACAGTCCCGATACCCCTTTCACGCCGTCGCACTTCAATATTTTAAGGATCTCGTCCTGTTCCATCGTATCCGTTACGACAACACACGGAATCTGCGTCACATTCATAACCGAATTCAGGTCCAGCCTGTGCATGAAAATGATCTCCGTACTGTACTCTTCGATCAGATGCTGCTGTTTGAACAGGGCGTCAAAATCATTCAGGGACACCGCGATTCTTTCTTTGCCGAATCGTTTGGATACGTCCTCAATCAGGTCAATGGAAAGGTGCTTGGAAAAGTTCAGCATGGCGCGTTTTGCACCCGCATAGAGAATCTTCTTTACATCCTCCTGTCTGCGGATATTGCCGCCGGCCACCATCGGAATGCTGATGACGCGGTTAATCCTTTTCATCAGGTCAATGGATTCCTCGTGCTCCTCATCGGAATTGGACAGATCAAATATGATCAGCTCATCCGCCCCCATATCCCCGTAATGCCTTGCAAGGGACACCACATCGTCCGCGATCACTTCTCTATCATCAAACCATTTTACAGCTTTCCCTCCGTCAATAAATATACAGGGGGTCAATCTCTTATAACTCATTTATCCACTCTCCTTTACAGGCTGCCCTTTGTAGACCAAACCTCTTTCATTCTCGGCTCTTCCATGGTAGCCGCATCCAGTGCTTTACCAAACGCTTTGAACAGGGCCTCCGCCATATGATGGTTGTTGCCTCCGTCCAGAATTTTCAGATGCAGGTTCATTGCTGCACTGTATGAAACCGCATAAAAAAACTCCTTCACCATTTCCGTATCCAGCCCGCCGATCTTCTCCACCGTAAATCCGGCCTGGTAGTTCAGATATGGGCGTCCTGAAAGATCCACCGCACACAAAGCAAGCGTCTCATCCATGGGAAGCATAAAACTGCCGTAGCGCTTGATTCCCGCTTTATCTCCAAGGGCCTTGGCGATTGCCTGTCCCAGCACGATACCGGTGTCCTCCACCGTATGATGACAGTCCACTTCCAGATCCCCCTTAACCTCTACTTCCAGGTCAAACAGGCCGTGTCTCGCAAAACCGTCCAGCATATGGTCAAAAAAGGCAATTCCCGTATCAATGCTGTTGCGCCCTTTTCCGTCCAGACAAATTGTCAGGTTAATCTCTGTTTCCTTTGTTTTTCTCATGCAGCTGCCTGTCCTGTCCATCATACATCCCTCCCATTTTCATCCTGTTTATGATTCTTCAAAACGTACCTTTATCGAATTCGCATGCGCAGTCAGCTGTTCCGCCTCCGCAAAACGTTCGACATCCAGGTGTACCGCCTCCAAAGCTTCCTTTGAATAAGAAATGATGCTCGATTTCTTCAGAAAATCATCCACGGACAGAGGGGAAAAGAACTTGGCCGTACCGTTTGTCGGCAGGACATGGTTCGGCCCTGCAAAATAATCTCCCAGGGGTTCGCTGCTGTATTCTCCTATAAAAATAGCGCCCGCATTGCGGATCTTCGTCATCACGTTAAAGGGGTCTGCGGTCACGATCTCCAGATGTTCTGAAGCGATCTCATTTGCCGCATCTATCGCATCTTCCATCGTCTCCGCCACCAGGATATGCCCATAATTATCGAGAGATTTCTGTATGATCTCTCTCCTGGACAATTCTCTCACAAACCCATCGATCTGTAAAGAGACGTTTTCTGCCAGTTCTCTGCTGGTTGTCACCAGAATGGCCGATGCAAGCTCGTCATGCTCCGCCTGGGAGAGCAGGTCTGCAGCCACATATCTCGGGTTGGCCGTCTCGTCCGCCAGAACAAGAATCTCACTGGGGCCTGCAATGGAATCAATACTTACATATCCGTAGACGGCCTTTTTGGCCAGGGCTACGTATATATTTCCCGGGCCTACAATCTTGTCCACTTTGGGAATGCTTTCCGTCCCATAGGCCAGTGCCGCAATCGCCTGGGCTCCTCCCACCTTATATACGGCGTCTGCTCCCGCCTCTTTGGCGGCAACCAGGGTGGTCGGATTCACCCTGCCGTCTTTTCCCGGAGGGGTGGCCATGATAATTTCATCCACGCCCGCCACCTTGGCCGGCATGATATTCATCAGTACCGAGGACGGATACACAGCCGTCCCGCCCGGAACATATACCCCTACTCTCCGGAGAGCGGTCACCTTCTGTCCGAGCATCGTCCCGTCAGGCTTGCTGTCAAACCAGCTGTACTGCATCTGCTTTGCATGGTAGGACTCGATATTTTTCAAAGATTTACGTATGATCTCAAGCAAAGAGGCATCCACCTGGGCATAGGCTTCCGCTACCTCCGCCTCTGTGACGAGCACATTCTGCGCATGGATTTCTGCTCCGTCAAACTTCTTTGTATAGGAAAAGACTGCTTCGTCCCCTTTTTCTTTCACCGCATCCAGTATCTCGCGGACGCTGGACTCATACTTTCCGTAGTTATTGGGGCTGCGTTTTAAAAGGTCTTCCAGCAGATTTTTTTTCGTACTTTCATCTAATTTTTCAATTCGCATTTTTATCCCTCCTGTAAGAGCTTTCTCAGATTCACGATCAGCTCCTTAATCCTGTCATTTTCCATGCGCATACTGACCGGATTTACGATCATCCTGGCAGAAAGAGGACACACTTCCTCCAATACCACCAGTCCGTTCTCTTTCAGAGTAGATCCAGTCTCCACGATATCCACAATCACTTCTGACAGCCCTACAATAGGCGCCAGCTCGATAGAACCATTCATTTTTATGATCTCAACTGTCTGATGTTTTTTATTATAAAAATAATCTTTTGCAATATTAGGGTACTTGGTTGCCACGCGGATCAGCTCATGATGCCGGAGCAGTTCCCTGGCCTCCTCAAGCCCGCATACGCACATTCTGCACTTGCCGAATCCCAGATCCAGTACCTCGTGCACCTTGCGTCCTTCCTCCACGATCGTATCCTTGCCGACCACACCGATATCGGCCGCCCCATACTCTACATAGGTGGGGACATCGGGGCCCTTTGCCAGGAAAAACTTCAGCTTCAGCTCCTCATTGACAAAGATCAGCTTCCTGGAGCTTTTATCCTTCATCTCCTCGCATGTAATTCCCAGCATTTCCAGCATTTCCAGCGTTTTATTGGCCAAACGCCCTTTTGTAAGGGCAAAAGTTAAATATCTCATGTCTGCTCCTCTATCTCTTTTTCCTTGCATTTATCAGCTTCTCGTCCCCTGTACGCAGATTCACCATCTCAATCGTCAGATCCTCGTTCAGATACAGCATACTCACGGCCTGTGTCCGTTTTCCATATGCTTCATAGGCTTCCCTGCTTTCCTGCTTATCCCGCTTGTGTATCTCCACGCACTTGCCCTTGGAACGGAAGTTCTTTGCAAGCGAAATAGCCCACTTCTGCGTAGCCTCCGTGTAAACAATCATGTTCATCTCCCTGGTTTCCACCGGGATCTTCTGGCGGCTCAGGGCGCTCATCAGCTCATCTATGATGATCGCAAAGCCGATCGACGGCGTATTCTCTCCGAATTTTCCCAGAAGGTTATCATAGCGTCCGCCTCTCACAATGGCATCGCCGGTACCGTATGTATATGCACGGAAAACAACTCCGGTATAATACCCGTAGCTCCCGCTCATGCTCAGGTCAAATGTGATGTGGTCCTCCACACCGTAAAGGGTCAGCAGCTTATATAACTGCTGGAGATAGGATACGGCAAGCTTTGCGCTGATGTTCGGCGCTATCTCCATAGCCTGGTCCAGAATCTCTACACCGCCCATCAGCTCAGAAAGCACCTGGAATGCAGCCTTAATGTTGTCCGCTGCATCCTGGTTGTCCAGGATCTCTTCCACTCCAAAATAATTTCTGTTTATGATCAGGTCGTGAATCTCTGACTTTTGTTCCTCTTCCAGTCCTGTAGCATCCATCAGGCTCTGTATGAAGTCCACATGGCCGATATTGACCTGAAATTCCTTAAGCCCTACCTTTTTCAGCCCGTCTACAACCATGGCAAGCATCTCTGCATCCGCCTCGATGGAATCCATGCCGATCAGCTCCGCCCCCATCTGGGTATTTTCCTTCAGCCGGCCCTGATAGCTGGAATGGTTGATAAATGTATTGCCCATATAGCAGAGCCGGACGGGGTATTCTTCCGTCTCGAACAGTGTTGCTGCCGCCCGGGCTATGGACGGCGTGATGTCCGGGCGCAGTGCCAGTGTATTGCCGTCCCTGTCAAAAAATTTATAGAGTTCTCTCGAAGATATCGTTCCGATCTCTTTTCGAAACACATCGAAGTATTCGAAAGTCGGTGTCTGAATGTCCTGATATCCGTATGCGTGCAGGACATCATGGAGCTTTTCCTGTGTTCTGAGCTTCTTCCTGCATTCTGTATTATAAATATCCCTGACGCCTTCAGGTGTATGTAATTTCTGTTCCATATTTCCTGCCCTCTCACTTTATCGTGCTAATTCGTTAAATCACCCTGTAAATTATACGCAGTTTCTCCCTGATTGTCAATCCCTGGTATCCAAATCCTTTTGTATGTAATCCAGGTACGGGACGAAACAATTATTTTTCAGTTCCATGAAGTAAGCCGGATCCAGTTCCTCATAACGAAAGCTCTTCCGCCCGCCCTCTGCGGCGCGCTGCCAGTATCGCTTTATCTCTTTAAAACGCATATAGTAGAGTTCATGGTAACTGCTGTAATATATAATCAAAAAGGAGATACCTCCCTGCTTCTCAAACTTTTCCATAAAATTCATCTGATGTTCATGCACATTCTGCAGCGGGAAAGTATCCGCAGCACACTCCTTTGCATCGAAGCAGACCGGAATTCCCTGCACAGCCCCGATATAATCGACTGTACTGATCTTTTCAAAATATGCCAGCGTAATGTGGCGATGCTCTTTGTCTATCCTTACCGGAGTGATGGGGGTCGGTATCTTCTGGATCAGCGCAAGCCCCATCTCCTCATACCGTTCGTTGGTGCGGTTCACCAGATCCTCCAGTGTGGAGCCGCGAAGCCCCCTTGAATTCCAGGTAGCCATCTATAAAACACCCTTATCCTTTGCTATTTTTTGAAACTCTCCGGGAAGCGGGGCCCGAAATTCCTTTCCCGACAGAACGCTTAGCGGCCCTTCCAGTGCCGGAAATGTGATCCTGTATGCGTGGAGCAGCTGGTGGTTCAGCCCGTATGCATTTTTGTACCTGTCACCCAGCTTTCTGCCGCCATACTTGTAGTCTCCCAGGATCGGATACCCGGCAGAAGCAAGATGAGCGCGGATCTGGTGGGTCTTCCCGGTAATCAGGTGTACCTCCAGCAGCGTCACGCCGCCCTTAGATTTGAGGGGGCAGAATTCTGTCTCAATTGCCGCGCTTCCTGCTTCAGGCGAGTCTGTTATGCGGACCTGATTGCTTTTTTCGTCTTTTTTCAGAAAACCGCAGATCCGGGAGCGCTCTTTCACTTCCCCTTGTACAAGGCAGAGATAATATTTGCCCAGTGTCCGGTCCTTAAAAAGGCGGCTCAGCTCCTGCAGGCCCTGCAGGCTTTTCCCGGCGGCTACTATGCCGCTCGTGTTCCGGTCAAGCCGGTTACAGACAGAGGGGCGGAATGTTCGCATCTCATCCCCTGTCAAAGCCCCGCTCTGCAGCAGATAGTCATGCAGATACTCCACCAGTGAGACATCCGTGTCCTGAGCCTTCTGTGAAAGCATTCCGGCGGGTTTATTAATCAGCAGGATATTGCTGTCCTCATAGAGGATATCCAGACGCACAGCATGGCTGGATTCTTTATTCATGTGTCTCTCTGCAGGAAGCCCTGCATCCCCGGCAAATTTGGCAATGGTCTCATCTGCAAGAAACAATTTGATCTCGTCGCCTTTGAAAAGCTTCTCACTGCCGGAAGCTTTTTTCCCGTTCAGAGTAATATTCTTTTTCCGCAGCATCTTATATAAAAAGCTTTTCGGGGCCTCCCTGAGATACTTGGCCAGAAGCTTATCCAGCCTCTGTCCCGCTTCATTGTCACCGACTGTTATCTGCTGCATAAAACTGAGTCCTTTCTACATGGATATATTCAATATTACCTGTTTGATCTGTCTTTCCATCTCTTTTGTATCCCCTTTTTCCACAGCGGCTATCGAATTGAGACCTTCAGCCCTTGCCAGAAAAGCGGTATAATTATTCAGGATTTTCACCGAGACATCCGGAAAATGATTCTGGTTCAGGATGCTTTTTATATGAGTCGCTGCGTATTTTACATCCACTTTTTCGCTGTTCGTATATCCGAAGATCGTATTTCCGGAAATCACAATGCAGTCCACCGGCATCACTTTTTCCCGGCTTGTAATGATCATGTCATAGACTGCCGTTATGTTGCCGGTCTTTGCCTTAATCTCATCTGCACGGATGACTGCAATAGACGGATAGGGAAATCGGGTAATGACACCCACCAGCGCCTTGGACGCCGGGAGGCACCCCAATACAGCGACAACGGTCATCAGATTCAGTCTCGTATGCGCCTGGCTGTAACCCAAAATGAAAATAGCAGCCACCAGTGCAAAATAAATCACGGTCCGGATAATCTCTGCTTTTTTCTTATAATCCAGATATCCCGGCTCTCCTTTTATCACCTTAGTCATATTGTAGTTCTCCTTAGTCTTTTCCCATGCTCTCTAATTTTATAATCATATTGTGCGGCAGAAGCTTTGCTCCCAGATCCGCTGCTTTCATCGCCATTCCATAGACAGATACCGGCTTTTTCCTCCTGGAATCGATCAGCGCCTGATGCACCACCTTTGCCGGGGCAGCCATAACCGCGTCCTTCCATTTATGCGGAAGCCTGCCGGATACGTCAAAAAATTCCGTGTCCACTGGCCCGGGGCAGACTGCGGTCACATAGATGCCGTCCTTTAAAAGCTCTGCACCCAATGCCTGTGAGAAACTGAGTACATAGGACTTCGTCGCCGCGTAGACCGCAAAATAGGGCTGCGGGCAAAAGGCAGCTGCGGACGCCAGATTCACAATCCGGCTTCCCCGTGTAAGGAACGGCAGGCAGGTCATGGTAAGACGGGTGAGTGCACGGCAGTTCAGATCAATCATCTCTTGCTGTGCCTCAGGCTCTCTTTCGGCGATCTCTTCAGCCGTTCCCATTTTGCCGAAACCTGCGGCATTCACCAGCATTCGCACATCCGGTTTTTCTTTCTCAAGTGCATCCAGTATCTCACTGTAAACCTTGTCTTCGAGCAGGTTTCCCTCGAAAATCCTGCATGGAATTCTGCTTGTCTTTGCCAGAGAAATAAGTCTTCCCTTCCTTCTGGCAGTGATCCAGATCTCGTCCAGCTCCCGGTAGAACCAGGGCAGCTGTTTCACAAATTCCCGGCCCATTCCCGATGAGGCGCCGCTTACTATTGCAATTCTCAATCTACACACCTTCTTTTTATTCTATTTTTTTCTTTTTATGAACATTTCTGATTGCTTTTTTCTTAACCGATGCTTTTTTCTTGATCTCTGTCTTTTTTCTGCCATTCTCCCCGGCAAAAGCCCTTTCTTTCGCAAATCTGCGCGGCCGGATCAGGCATTTTTCCCCAAAACCGACCAGATCCATCCTGCCTGCCTTTTTCAGCGCCTCCATAACGAGGTCGTAGTTTTCCGGATTGCGGTATTGGATCAGCGCCCGCTGAAGCGCTTTCTCATGGGAATTTTTCGGCACGTATACAGGCTTCATCGTCCGCGGGTCCAGTCCGGTATAATACATACAGGTGGATATCGTGGACGGTGTGGGATAAAAATCCTGGACCTGTTCCGGCATATACCCCAGATCCCGGCAGTATTCGGCGAGCTCTACGGCGGCCTTCATATCCGAGCCGGGATGGGAAGACATCAAATAAGGAACCAGAAACTGCTTTTTTCCAAGCTTTTGGTTCATGTCCCCGTAGATCCGGGTGAACTCCTCGTACACCTTATGTTCCGGTTTTCCCATTTTTTCCAGCACTTCATCCGCCACATGCTCCGGAGCCACTTTCAGCTGTCCGCTCACATGATGTTCGCAGAGTTCCCTTAAAAATGTCCGGTCCCGATCGGCAAGCAGATAATCAAACCGGATGCCTGACCGTATGAACACTTTCTTTACTCTGGGGATCTCTCTTAATTTTCTCAAAAGATCTACATAATCCCTGTGGTCCGCCCGCAGATTCTTACAGGGATGCGGAAACAGGCACTGTCTTTCCCTGCAGACTCCATACTGCAGCTGCTTGCTGCAGGACGGCTGCCTGAAATTCGCTGTAGGACCGCCTACATCATGGATATACCCCTTGAAATCCGGCTGTTCTGTGAGGATTTTGGCCTCCTCAAGCAGCGATTCATGGCTCCTGGCCTGGATAATCCGTCCCTGATGGAAGGTCAGGGCACAGAAACTGCATCCCCCAAAGCAGCCGCGGCTGCTGGTCAGACTGAATTTGATCTCCGAGAGGGCCGGCACACCTCCTGCTTTCTCATAGGCCGGATGCCAGGTACGCATAAAGGGCAGCGCGTAGATATCATCCATCTCTGTCTGACTCAGTGGTTTTGCCGGCGGATTCTGCACGAGAAACATTTTATCTCCATAGGGTTCGGCAAGCCGCTTTCCTGAAAATGGATCGGTATTCTGATACTGGATATAAAAGCTCCGGGCATAAACCTCCTTCTTTTCCGAGATCTCCTGAAAGGTAGGAAGCATAACCGCATCGTAGATGGAGTCCGGGTCTTTCACCTTCACCACCGTCCCGTCCACATAGGTCAGGTCAGATACGGCAATTCCCGCCTCAAGGGCTTCTGCAATCTCTAACACCGAGCGCTCGCCCATTCCATATGAGATGATATCCGCACCGGAGTCCAGCAGGACGGAGCGTTTCACCCTGCCGGACCAGTAATCATAATGTCCCAGCCTCCGCAGGCTGGCTTCAATCCCTCCCAGAATAACGGGCGTATGCTTGTACGTCCGGCGGATCAGGTTGCCATAAACGACCGCCGCATAATCCGGCCGTTTCCCCATCTCCCCGCCCGGTGTGTAAGCATCCTGGCGGCGCCGCTTTTTGGAGACGGTGTAATGGTTGACCATGGAGTCCATATTGCCGGCTGACACCAGAAACCCAAGCCTCGGCTCTCCATACTCGGCAATGCTCCCCGGATCTTTCCAGTCCGGCTGGGAGATCAGGCACACCCGGTAGCCATGCGCCTCCAGCATGCGGCTGATAATAGCCGGCCCGAAAGAAGGGTGGTCCACATACGCATCCCCTGTCACATAGACAAAGTCCGCGCGGTCCCATCCTCTTTCCAGCATCTCTTTTCTGCATAACGGTAAAAAACCCTGATTCATCATTTATACTCCACATATTTCATAGGTATGATTCTTAATATCATAATAATCGCGGATAAAATAATCCGCCAGTTTCTTCTTCTCCGCCTCATCCTGCCGCGAAAAATCATCATCCACGGCGCAGACAGACATGCCCGCATTCTTTCCCGCCTCGATTCCCCTCGGGACATCCTCGAACACCAGACAGGTCTCCGGCCGCACCTTCAGATCTTCTGCCACTTTCAGATAGACATCCGGAGCAGGTTTTCCGGCCGCCACCTCGCAGGAAGTGCGCACGGAAGAAAAGTAGTGTTCGATATGAAGCGCCTTCAAAGTCGCGTCCACCAGTTCCCTGGCATTGCTCGTGGCAATCCCCATCCGGATCCCCAGCGAGCGGAGATGTTCCAGAAATTCCCCTGCCCCGGGCTTCAAGGGCACCTTCGTTGTATACAACCCGAATGTCATCTCCATCCACTCCCGCCGCACATCATCCAGGGTGCAGGTAAGACCGGGAAAAGTATCCAGAAAATACTGTGCCGTCTCCGTGTAGCTCATTCCCTCGATCGCCTTCTGAAAATTCGCAGGCACCGTAAGATTATATTTATCCATATACTGCACGTCCACCTCCGGCCAAATCCACATGGAATCCACCAGAGACCCGTCCAGGTCAAAAATGACCGCTTTTTTATTTTCTAACATAATGCTTCCAACTCTTCCTTTGTCAATTCTCTGTATGCACCGGTTTCCAGGTTCTCATCCAGCTTCAGGCTGCCCATCTGCAGCCTTTTCAGATAGATCACTTCTTTTCCGACAGCCTGGAACATCCGTTTCACCTGATGAAACCTGCCCTCCCGAATCGTCACCCGAATCTTCGATATCTCTCCCGATTCCAGTATATCCAGCTTTGCCGGCAGGGTTCTTTTCTCATCTCCAATATCAAGACCCACGGCAAATGCTTCCGCATCCGCCGCTGTCACCACGCCCTGTATCCGTGCATAATAAACCTTATCCACATGCTTTTTTGGTGAAAGCAGCCTGTGCGCCAGCGCACCATCGTTTGTAATCAGAAGCAGCCCTTCTGTATCCTTGTCCAGGCGTCCCACCGGAAACAGATCGTCTCTTTGCCTGCTTGTTATCAGATCAATAACCGTCCGTTGCCTCGGATCCTCCGTGGCAGAAATAACCCCTGCCGGCTTATTCAGCATATAATACTCATATGCAATATAACCCACAGGCCTTCCCTGATACCGGATCTCATCCGTCTCCGTGTCCACTTTGCACTCCGGCTTTTTTACAACCGCGCCGTTCACTTCCGTCAGGCCCCTTGTAATCGCCTTCTTCACTTCACTGCGGGTTCCAAGCCCCATATCTGCCAGATACTTATCTAATCTTAACTTCATAACTTATCCCATTCCACGGTTTTAAGACATCCACCGCCAGCCCGGCAGATATTTATTCTTCAGTGTCTGATTCGCCAGCTTGCCGAATCCAAGCGGATAACCGTCCACACATACCAGGTACCAGCCTTTCTCTTTTAAGGCAGCCATATCCTCCACATCCAGGGTATCGCCTTTCAGATACTTAATCACCCTGTCATCCTCCAGCGGGAAATCGAGAATCTTTTGATACTCCTGCTTTTTCAGGCACATAGCCAGCGCTTGACTGGGTTCAAACCGGTTCTTCTTCAGCTCTCCCAGAAGCAGTCCCGAACGCAGGAACCTGACACCTCTCAGCTCAGGAAGCCCGTCCGGCATATAATAAATCCTCTCCCCATGTATATCCAGCCGGGAAGGATCCAGCTCCCAGGTCGTATCCTGCAGAAATTCCGCCAGTTCCTCCGGCAGTTTTCTGCCCTTTCCCTGTCCTGACATGCATTTCTGTCTGTTCCCATTCTCCTCAAGTTCAGGAGAATGTGCTTTTTTCAGCAGTGCAAGATAATGCCCTTCCCCCTTCATCCTGTGCGGGAATATCCGCACGGTTTCTGCAAGTCCGGGATTGCCGCCCTCTGTTACCTCCGGCATGCCTTGTGTGAACCCGTCATAGGGTTCAATCGGGCAGACCGCAAATTCCGGATACTGAGAAATCAGATACTCTATCGACTGCTCATTTTCCGAGGCATCGAAAGTGCAGGTCGAGTACAGAAGCATCCCGCCCGGCTTGAGCATAGCAGCCGCCTGCGTGATAATACTCCTCTGGAGTTTGGAAAAAAATTCAGGACCATGCTCCTCCCATGCCTTCACCATCTTTTTATCTTTGCGGAACATGCCCTCCCCTGAACAGGGAGCGTCAATCAGAATTTTATCAAAATACTCCGGAAAATATTCGGTCAGTTTTCCAGGTTCTTCGCTCAGCACCAGCATATTGCCGATTCCAAACAGTTCCAGGTTCTTCAAAAGCCCTTTTGCCCTGGAATTGCTGATATCATTGGCGATCAGGACACCTTCTCCCTTAAGCTTAGCCCCCAGTTCCGTAGCCTTCCCGCCCGGCGCTGCACAGACATCCAGCACCCGTTCCCCCGGTTCCACCGGCAGGCGGCTGGCAGGCGTCATAGCGCTCGGCTCCTGCAGATAATACAGCCCCGCAAAGTAATAAGGATGTTTTGCGGGCTGTACCTGTTCCCCATCATAATAAAATCCGTTGGAAATCCACGGAATCGGCTCAAGCGGCCAGGGAGCAATCTTCAAAAACTGTTCCACACTGATCTTATTTGTATTCACACGCAGCCCATAGTGGCGCGGCTCATCAAAGCACTCCAGGTAGGCGTCATATTCGTCCCCCAGAAGACCTTTCATTTTCTCTTCAAATGCTTTCGGTAAGTTCATATCAAATCCTCCACATGAAACTGATTATATCATAAATCCCCCTGTAGGACTAGAGCTAAATGTGGGAATGGGGGGGGAGACTTTTTGGGATGAGGGGGACGCAAATGACGAGGCGGGGACGGCTCATGGCGGGGCAATGTCTGCTGGTGAAATGTCCTGACACTTCGCTAAGAAGCTGTAGAAGAAAACGGAACGGAAAGGGAGGTACGTGCCGCATTTGGCCCGAATGCCGATGCATTCGCGCCGCAGGCGGCACCAGAATCTGCCTGGTAAGGCAAATTCTGCCCTCCCTTTCCGTTCCGTTTTCTTCAACAGCTTCTAACGCTTGCTTTATGGACTTTCCACCAGCAGACACTGCCCCGCCATGAGCCGTCCCCGCCTCGTCATTTGCTGTTGCATCCAAACGGTAGGGAACCCGCGCAGGCAGTTCCATCCGCCTCCCCCGTCTATTCTCCCAACCAGGTTACGGGCCTCTTTTCTTCCGGCCGGATGAACCAGCCGGGCGTGGAATGGGATGGGGACGCACGGGGATGGGGCAGACGAAAGACGGCTCAAGGGGGTACCTGTCATTTCAAAAATGCTAAAACGGAACTTAGAAATTCTTGGAGGGAAGCAGCCATGAAAATGGGGAGCTTCTGTGATTCCGAATCACAGAAGCTGCTGACCCAGCGCGAGAAATCATCAGGATTTCTCGTGATGTGTCAGCTGTGCCCCATTTTCATGGCTGCTTCCCTCCTAGAATTTCTTAGTCCCGTGTCCGTATTTTGAAATGACAGGTACCTTGAGCCGTCTTTCGTCTGCCCCATCCCCATGCGTCCCCATCCCATTCCACGCCCGGCGTCCCCCATCCGCTCCCGGGGCTAAAGCCCGTGAGCTAAGAATACTTTAGTTTGTGGGGTTCGAGATAGCGCAGCACCCAGTACGGATTGACGCTGATTTCCTCGTCGTTATGGAACAGATAGATTCCCACATGCAGATGAACCGGAAAGTTTCCTGTTGTTCCTTCGGTTTTGCTGTAGCCGGTGTCTCCCATGTAGCCCAGCAGGTCCCCGGCCTGTATGGTATCCCCTTCTTCTATGTCCGCATAGGAATCCAGGTGGGCGTAGTAGAAATAGGTGCCGCCCGGAGCCACGATGCCAAGGCGCCATCCTCCTTGTTCCAGCCAGCCTTTGTGGCGCACTACTCCGTCTGTCATGCTGACAACCGGATACAGGCCTCTCTCATTCTTGTCTGCCATGATGTCGGTTCCCTCATGACCGCGCTTGCCGCCGTAATTGCGCTCGTACATCCAGGAATCTACAAAGGATACTCCAGCCTCCGTTTTACCGGTGGGTGCAGGCACCGGGAAATACTTGACGTCGTTCCAGATTCCCCTGCACTGTGCGATGTATTCTTCCCAGCCCGGGCGGCTGGCCCATCGCTTTTTGAGTTCGGAGAACAGCTCCGGATCGGGGGTTTTCTTCAACGGGTCTGTCCCGAAATCTGTCTCCAGCCAATAAAGGCCCAGGTTTTCTCCCGGGTCTTTTGTATTCTGTATGTAGTTCAGCATCTCCTCATTGAGGGACTGCCTTCTGAAACCGTCTCCGGCAGCTGTATTTTCATTCAGCCGGGCGTAACCTCCCTGTATGAGAAGTTCATGAATGCCCACTGCCAGGAAAAATGCCAGAAGCAGATTCAGAAGGATATAGTTGTGCAATCTTTTTCTTTTCAACTTTTCAGATGTTCCTCTGCACACGTACTCTCTTTAATATATGAGCAGAAGAATGTCCTATTTGCATTCTTTCAGGATTTCTTTGATTATATTCCACATCCGCCAGGTTGAGGCAATGTCCAGCCGCTCGTGGACGGAATGGATGTCAAACATTCTGGGGCCGAAGGATACACAGTCCAGTTCCGGCTTTTTCCCGGACAGCAGGCCGCATTCCAGTCCTGCATGTATGGTAGCTATCTCCGGCTTTTTTCCGTAGACCTTCTCGAATACCCCGGCCACAATCGGACGGATTCTGGAATCTTCTTTGTACATCCATGCCGGATAAGAACCGGTAATCTCGTAAGTGCCTCCAAGGAATTCTGCCCAGCCTGTCAAAGCCTCCTTAAGTTCCTCCAATCTGGAAGAAACAGAACTTCGGATCAGCAGAATAAAAGAAATCTGGCTCTCCCCGGTCTTCACAACACCCAGATTGTCGGACGTCTCTACCAGGCCTTTTAAAGACCTGCTGAACCCGTACACTCCATTCTGGCAGTTGTTCAGGAAAAAGATGACCTTGTTTTTGTCCGCATCGGAAAAAACGGATTTCTCCTCATGTTCTGTCTTAATAACTGAGATATCAAGCCCTGGCTCATCTGCGCCGAATTCCTGCCTCCAGGTATTCAGCATGTTCTCGATGATCAGTTCTGCTTTTACGCTGTCCTGCACAACGATGGTGAATTTGCTGACAGAGGTGATGACGTTGTCCTTTGCACCGCCCTGAATCTCAGCAAGGGCAATGTCCATATTCTGGTTCAGCCTGTTTAAAAGACGTCCGGCCAGTTTGTTGGCGTTGCCGCGCTGCTGGTCAATCTCCACGCCTGAGTGCCCGCCTTTCAGCCCATGGATGGTAACATCAAGGCAGCTGCCTGCAGCCTTTTTCCTGCCGACAGGCAGATCCAAGCGGAAAGTTAAACCACCGGCACATCCTGCTATAATTGTATCTTCGTCCTCTGAATCCAGATTCAGAAGCATCTTTCCTTTCAGCGGCGTAAGGTCAATCCCTTCTGCTCCGCCCATTCCCACTTCCTCATCCACCGTAAAGACAGCTTCCAGCGGAGGATGCGGGATGTCACTGCTGTCCAGCAGTGCAAGTGCGATAGCCACGGCAATTCCGTCGTCAGCCCCCAAGGTGGTATCCCGCGCCCTTACAAACCCATCCTCTACATAGAGATCCAGCGGGTCTTTTGTGAAATCATGATCCGAATTCTCTGCTTTTTCACATACCATATCCAGATGCCCCTGGATGATGACCGGTTCACTCTCCTCATATCCTTTTGTTCCGGGCTTTTTGATGATGACATTATTCAATTCGTCCTGAATGGCCTCCAGCCCTCTCTCTGCCGCAAATGCCATGCAGTAATCACTGACTGCTTTTGTATTGAAAGTTCCCCTCGGTATCCGGCTCAGTTCCTCAAAATAGTGAAACACTTCCACTGGTTCCAGTTCATTTAATATCGGCATTGTTATATTCCCCTTCCTATATGGCTGTTATGTTATAACTGTTCCGTTTTGAACAGCTGGATTGTTCTCATTTGTATGGCAGTTCAGATGGTTCTGAACTGTTATCATTTTGTCACAGAGGGCATAAAAAATCAACCCGTTTCATATATCTTTAATAACATTTATCTGGCTGATCTGCAAGGAGTAACTCTTATGAAACATAACCTGGCCGGAATCGGGATTGTGATCCTTTTTGCTCTCATGCTCATCTCTCCCAAGGCGGTATTTAACGGAGCCAGTGAGGGGCTCCTTCTCTGGTTTCAAATCATTTTGCCGACCCTGTTTCCCTTTATCATCATCACCAACCTCCTGCTCTGCACCGACAGTATCCATTACATATCCAGGGCATTCGGCAAGGTTTTGTGCCGCATATTTAAAGTATCTGAAAGCGGAAGTTTTGCTATTATTGTTGGTTTTCTCTGTGGATACCCCATGGGGGCGAAAGTAACCGCCGACCTGATTACAACAGGCTATGTCACAGAGGATGAAGGCCGGTACCTTTTGTCTTTCTGTAATAATACCAGTCCGGTGTTTATCCTGAACTTTATCGTCTGGAAAACGCTTGGCAGGGAAGAATATCTTCTCCCCTCACTTCTGATTCTTTTGGGCACGCCTATACTGATGAGCATTCCCTTCAGAAGATTCTATCTGCACGGGCAAAAAAACTTTCCGGCGTTGAAAAAGACCGGCCAAAGCAAAACAGACTGGGGATTTCGCATTGTGGATACCTGTATCATGGACAGCTTTGAAACCATTACAAAGGTCGGCGGATACATCATTCTCTTTTCCGTGATACTGGCTCTCGTACAGTCCGCACCCTGGCAGCCGGCTCCAGTCCGGATGATACTGCCGGCACTGGAGGTTACGAATGGGATCGCCCTGATCGGGAAATCCACACTGCCTTTTACGATTCAGTATCCTGCAATTCTGGCACTGACCTCCTTTGGAGGCATATGCGCCGCTGCACAGACACAGTGCATGATACAGAAGACCTCACTCTCCGTCATCCCCTATACATTAGAAAAGCTGGCCACCGCGGGGGTGACCAGCCTGATTGCTGTTCTTTATTTACAGATCATCTAATCCATCCTGTGGAATATACTGGCCGTCATCGTCGACAGGCACTTCCAGTTCCGCACGGTTGGTACGAACCACATCATAACATTCCTGAAGGGAATTAATCAGACCGTCATACTTGGTGGTGTAGCTGTCCAGTGTATGTCCGATTATGCTCTCGGCGTTGGCCAGCAGATCATCCGTATACTGGATGGCCCCGATGCGTATTGCATTGGCGTCTGCTGTTGCATTGTCGATAATCTCCTGGGCCTGTGCGGTTGCCTGTGTTACAATCTCATTCGCCTGGGAGTAAGCCTGCTGCATGATCTCATGCTCGCTGACCAGCTCTGTTGTCTGTACCTGTGCTTCTTCTATCATAGCGTCCGCTTTCGCCTGGGCATCTGCCAGGATCGCATCGCGGTTGCTGATAATCTTTTGATATCTTTTAATCTCATCTGGTGTCTTCATTCTGAGTTCGCGCAATAACTCGTCCAGATGTTCCTTATTTACGATGATCTTCGTAGTGGACAATGGCTGGAACTTACAATCCCTGTCAATGTACTCTTCGATCTCCTCAATAATCTGCTCAATGCGGCTGCTCATAGTTACACTCTCCTTTTTGCGTTCATCTTTTTCTCCAGCTCCGATGACACAGCTTCCGGCACAAATTGTGATACGTCTCCCCCAAAAGCTGCGATCTCTTTCACGGTAGTGGAACTCAGGTAAGAATATTCAATACTCGTCGTCAGGAACATCGTCTCGACGCTCGGTTCCAGCTTATGATTCGTCTGGGACATCTGCAACTCATATTCAAAATCGGTAATCGCACGTAAACCGCGGATTACGACATCTGCCCCCTGTTGTCTTGCAAAATCAATCAATAGTCCATTAAACAGGACAATTTTGACATTTGTCAAGTCTTTTGTTACTTCCTCTAACATTTTAACACGTTCTTCTGCAGAAAACAACGGCATTTTCGCATTATTATTCAGCACTCCGACAATTAATTCATCGACGATTTTACAGGATCTTTTGATAATATCCAAATGCCCGTATGTAACAGGGTCAAAGCTCCCCGGGTAAATAGCTCTTAACATATTTCTTCCTTTCCGGCCTTTTCAATGAAGACATGTTTGTTCGTTTTATACTCTTTCTCTTTGAGCATAGAAAATCCCAGGCCTTCAAGATAGGAAAAATCTGTTTCTCTTGAGGCCTCCACGATGATGACGGTATCCTCATACACCAGTTCGGATCCGGCGAGATATTCCAGCACCCGTTTCTCCAGCTCTCTGTCATAGGGCGGATCCATATATATGAAGTCGAATACCTTATCGCCTTCCAGCTGATAGAGCGCCGCCATGACATCTCTTGTGAGCGTGAGCGCCTTTGCCTCCAGCCTTGTATTTTTGAGATTCTCTTTAATGCATGCCATTGCTTTTGGGTTATTCTCGACAAAAACAGCTTCCCTGGCGCCCCGGCTCAGAGCCTCGATGCCAATGCCTCCGCTTCCGCCGAACAAATCCAGAAATACGCTGTCATAGATGGTCGGCGCAATCATATTGAATAAAGTTTCTTTAATCCTGTCCGTCGTTGGCCGTGTGTCCAGACCGTCCAATGTCTTTAATTGTATCCTTTTGGCACTTCCTGCAATCACTCTCATAAACAACACCCTCATTCTTCTGAAACAGTTCAGACAAGCCTGAACTGTTACGCATCCAGCCATTAAAATCGCTTTGCGATGGGCTGGATGCCTCCATCGCAGCGTTTTCGTACGGTCTGTGCCGTAAATGCGCAGACCTGTCTGAGCTTTTAAAATCTTCTAACTATGCAGAATTTTAGCAGAAAAAAGCACTTAGGTCAATCCTAAGTGCTTTTTCTTACGAAATTTGCTTATTTACCAGCCATCTGTCTTTCCTGCTGTTCGATCATTTTCTTAACCATATAACCACCAACAGAACCATTCTGCTTAGAAGTTAAATCTCCATTGTAACCGTCTGTAAGCGGTACTCCCAGCTCGCTGGCTACCTCATATTTGAATTTGTCCAGTGCACTTTTAGCCTCTGGTACGGCTGCTCGATTAGATGAACGACTTGCCATGATAATTTCCTCCTTCTCGTAACTTCTGTTACTTTTTCAGATTTTTTTTATAACACTGTTGTGTGTTACAACCATAGTATATGGAGGTTTTTATCTTTTACACTGGAAGTTCCTGCCTTCTTTAACGATTTTTGTAAATCAGTATAAAACAGCGGTTTTACGGGCTTAAAGGGTGGTCTCTAACATCACTTCGGACATGTATTTGTTTAAATGGACCTTCATTTTTGCATGGTTTTCCTCTGTAAGCTCCGGATCTTTTTCTAAAAGTTCCTGTGCGGCTTCATTTGCTCTCTGTAGAATTTTAGCATCCTGGAACACATCCCCCAGAGCAAAATCTAAGAGACCGCTCTGTCGGATTCCAAACAGATCGCCCGGTCCTCTGAGCCTCAGATCTTCTGACGCAATAAAAAACCCGTCATTTGATTTATTCAGAATCTCCAGTCTTTCTTTCGTTTCTTTTGATTTTGAGGCACTCATGAAAATGCAGTAGGACTGATATTTTCCCCGCCCCACACGCCCGCGCAACTGATGCAGCTGGGCAAGCCCGAACCGTTCCGCATTTTCAATCAACATCACCGTAGCGTTCGGCACATCAATACCGACCTCGATGACTGTTGTAGAAACCAGAATCTGGATCTCATTTTTTCCGAATGCTTCCATGATCTCATCTTTTTCGGCCTGCTTCATCTTGCCGTGCAGAAAAGAGATTTCAATTCTGTTCCCCAGCGCTTCCCTCAGCAGCTCTGTATAGTCTATCACATTTTCCGCCTCCAGGTTCTCGCTTTCTTCCACCATGGGGCAGATCACATAGCACTGACGGCCCGCTTCCACCTGCTTTTGCATAAAACGATAAGCCGTATTGCGGTATCCGGTGTCCACCACGCAGTTTTTAATTGGCAGCCGGTTGCTGGGCAGCTCATCGATCACAGAAATATCCAGATCTCCGTACAGGATGATCGCCAGCGTGCGCGGAATCGGCGTGGCGCTCATGACCAGAATGTGCGGCATCTTTCCCTTCCCCGCCAGCATTTCCCTCTGCTTTACCCCGAAACGGTGCTGTTCATCGGTCACTACCAGGGCCAGATTATGGTATACTGCCTTCTCCTGGATCAGCGCGTGGGTTCCTACGATGATGTCCGACTCTCCTGAGGCTATTCTTTCGTAGGCCTCCCGCTTCTCTTTTGCAGTCATTGAGCCTGTCAGCAGCTCGGCATGCAATGGGATGTGGTATTGTCTGAACATGGAGGTAATATTTTCGTAATGCTGCTTTGCCAGCACCTCCGTAGGCGCCATCATAGCCCCCTGGAAACCATTCAGCCCTGCATACATCAGGCCCAGCAGTGCGACGATTGTCTTGCCCGAGCCGACGTCCCCCTGGACAAGCCTGGACATAACATTGGGGCCTGACATATCCCGTTTTATTTCACCCCAGACCTTTTGCTGTGCATTCGTCAATTCATATGGAAGAGACGCCAAAAACTGATCGATCTCCGGCCGCTCTGCAAATACAAATCCATTTGCCGCCTTGTCCTCCCGCACCTTCAGATTTTTAAGGGAAAGGATGAAAATCAGGAATTCTTCAAATACAAGGCGCTCCCTGGCATGATAGAATTCTTCTTTTGTCTCCGGAAAATGAACGCCGCGGACGGCGTAATTATATTCCGCCAGATGGTACTTCATGCGGATGTCCTCCGGCAGAAACTCCTGCCTCAGATCCAGGTACTGCATGGCCTGCATCACGGCCTTTTTTACTGCATTGTTTGTAAGCCCGCTGGTCAGCGGATACACCGGCTGTAAAGTATTTCTCTTTTCCTCGTATTTTGCACTCGGGTAAAAGATCTCAGGGTGCTCCATAACCAGTCCATCCCTTTTTCTGACAACACGGCCGCGCAGAGTGATAATCCCGCCCCTGGACAGCGTATTTTTTAGAAAAGGCATCCGAAACCAGATCACTTTTAAAGTGCCTGTCAGGTCCTTGACATAAAGCGTCGTCACCTGCATTTTTTTGCTTCCCCCAAGCTGCACTCTTCCAAATATGGCGCCGGTAACAGTTACCGTCCTGCCTTCTTCTGCCTCTCCGACCGGGACCGGCTCATCATAGACATCGTAGCCGCGCGGATAATACCGCAGCAGATCCCCGATTGTCCGTATGCCTGCCTTCTCAAAAAGGGCCTGCGTCTTCTCACCGATTCCTTTTAGTGTGCTTATTTTAGAATTTTCATTCATAGGTCTTTTTATTCTCCCATCGGACAATTACAAAACAGGATTGAGTTCGAAACGGGTCAGCTTCCCTTCTGGGAAACTGGCCCGCCTTATCTGCAATGATCTGTTCTACTCTACGGATAATACATAGTAATATATCGGCTGTCCGCCAAAATGTGCATCCACGTCCGCATCCGGATACAATTCCTCAATCTCCTGTGCAAAGCGGACGGCATCCGCCTCCAGGACATCCTGTCCGTAATACAGGCTGATCAGCTCCGTATCCTCGTCTACCAGTGAGGTGAGCATCTCTTTTGCCACGCCTTCTACAGACTGTCCTACTGCAAGGATCCCTGCGTCGCCGATTCCCATGATATCGCCTTCATGGATCTCTTTGTCATCAATATGGGTATCCCGGACAGCATATGTGATCTGTCCGCTCTTAACATTTTTGATCTCTTCATTCATGTTCTCGGCATTGGTATCAATATCGGCCTCAGGCATGTAATTGATTACCGCCGTGATTCCCTGCGGAACAGTCTTCGTCGGAATAACCAGGATATCCTTGTCTTTGGTCAGGGACTGCGCCTGATTGGCCGCCAGGATAATGTTCTTATTATTCGGAAGGATGAAAATATGATCCGCATTCACCGCATCTATCGCTGTCAGCATATCCTCCGTGCTCGGATTCATCGTCTGTCCGCCTTCAATAATATAATCTACCCCGAGTTCTCTGAATATCTCATTCATTCCCTCTCCGATAGATACTGCAATGAAACCGACTTTTTTTCTGGTTTCCGGCTTTTTAACCGCTTTTTTCTGCTCAGCCGCCTGCTTTTCGGCGTCCTTGATCAGCTTCTCCTGGTGTTCCTCGCGCATGTTATCAATCTTCATGCGTGACAGCTGTCCATAGGTGAGCGCCTTCTGGATCGCCAGCCCAGGATCATTCGTGTGTACATGGATCTTTACAATGTCCTCGTCCGCAACACACACAATGGAATCGCCGATGGATTCCAGATAAGCCTTAAACTCCGTCTCATTTGTCTCAGAAAATGGCTTTGAAGTCATAATAATAAACTCGGTGCAGTATCCAAACTTGATATCTGCCTCCGCCTGTGCCCCGGGCCTCACCATACTTGTACCTGAACTTGCCTCGATGGCGCTGTAATCAATCTCTTTTCCCTGGAAAGCGTCGTATGCACCGTTCAATACTTCTACCAGACCTTGTCCGCCGGAATCTACTACGCCGGCATCCTTCAGCACCGGAAGCATATCGGGAGTCTTTGAGAGCACATATTCCGCATGTTTCAGAACTTCGGGAATAAAAACTTCCAGATCATCTGTCGTCTCTGCCATCTCTGCCGCCTTCTGGGCAATGCCCTTTGCTACCGTAAGTATGGTTCCCTCTTTCGGCTTCATAACCGCCTTATATGCCGTAGCGCGGGCACGGTCACATGCCTGGGCAAGAACCTGTACGTCGATCTCTTTGTATTCACGTATCTCTTTTGTAAAACCTCTGAGAAGCTGTGACAGGATTACTCCTGAATTTCCTCTGGCCCCGCGGAGGGATCCTGAGGAGATTGCTTTTGATACGGACAGCATATCCGGCTGTTCCAGCGCACTGACTTCTTTGGCCGCCGACATAATCGTAAGTGTCATGTTCGTCCCCGTGTCACCGTCCGGTACCGGAAATACATTCAGTTCGTTTATAAATTCCTTTTTAGCCTCCAGATTTGCTGCCCCTGCCAAAAACATCCTGGTTAGCAGCTCTGTATTTATCGTTTTTGTTGCCACGACGAGTATCCTCCTTAATCAATCACTCTGACACCTTCGACGAAGATGTTTATTTTATCTACGGTCATGCCGGTAAATTCCTCTACCTTATACTTTACATTGTTCATCAGATTGTCAGAGACTGAAAGAATGTTCACTCCATATGCAACAATCACGTGAAAACCTAGTTCCAGTACATTATCATCAGAAAGCTCCACGTGAATTCCGTGAGTCAGGCTTTCTTTTTTTAACAGCCTGACAAAGCCGTCTTTCATATTAACCGCAGCCATCCCGACGATCCCGAAACACTCAACCGCCACGGAGCCTGCATACTTGGCAATTACATCGGGATTGATCGTAATAATTCCAAGATCCGTACTCATGCTACCCTTCATCATATATAACCTCCAGTTCTCGAATGGATTTTTCGCATAATCAACACAGGTATTATACTCTCTTTATCACAAATTTACAATATAGATTCATAAAGTGCTGCCAAAACATCCAGAATCTGCTCCTCCGGTATGCTTCCGCTGTCCAGACAGATATCGTATTGGGTCATATCTTCCCACTTTTTGTCCGTAAAGTAGTTATAATAATATCTGCGCTGTTTGTCAATCTTTTTTATAAGGGCGGCGGCCTCACGCTCGTCAATGGAGGCACGCTCCATAATTCTCTCAACGCGCTTTTCAAATGGCGCATGTATAAAGACGCTTCTGCTCCCTTTTGTACCTTTCAGTATATCGTCGGCGCATCTTCCCACGATGATACAGTCTTCCTTCTCCGCAAGCCCTTTGATGATCTCCGCCTGGGTATAGAAAAGAACATCATTCATAGGTTCAAAGCGGAACTTCCTCTCCATCTGCACCTCGTCCTCCACCGGATATCTCCACGGATTCGCTCTCTTCTCATCAACCTTAAGCAGTTCTTCATAGGAAATGTGCTGCCTCTCTCCGGCTATCTTAATCAACTCTTTATCATAATAATGAATCCCGAGCCTCTGAGATAATTTTTTTGCAATATCATGCCCGTTGCTTCCGTACTGCCTGCCAATCGTAATCACCCGTCTGCCCATAGTATTCCCCACTTTCCGCCCGGTTTGAAGGCTTCATTTTCTTATTTAAATTCTATGTCAATTTTAACATGAATTCGAAATTATGGGAACCCAAAAAGAAAAACCGCCTTCTTTTTTCATTTTACTTCCATAAATTCAAAAAAATGCTTGCTTTTAGAAATTCTTTCTGCTAAAATAACAGTGTTGTGAGTCTGTAAGGACTATTTCAGATTGTTAGGAGGTGCAATGATGGCTAAATGTGCTATTTGTGAAAAGGGTGCTCACTTCGGAAACAATGTAAGCCACTCTCATAGAAAAACACCAAAGATGTGGAAATCAAATGTGAAATCCGTTAGAGTTAAAACAGAAGGCGGATCTAAAAAAATGTACGTTTGTACTTCCTGCTTAAAATCAGGACGCGTAGAACGTGCTTAATCTGAACATCAAACGACACGGGGGTACTCACTTTGAAGTGGGTACTTTTTTTGCGGTTTTTTAGCGTCTGGATGGGGGCGCCTGTGCAAGGAGGGGAAGATGCGGCTGGGAACAGGGAATGCTCTTTCTGTATACGGGTCATTTGCTAAGAACGGCTAAATGAAAAACCTGCTGTATTTTGAGGCACCGGAGACATTCACTGCACAATCTTGATGATTGTGCAGCTCAGGTCTCCTTGAAATCGGCTTTGTGAGCCGATTTCATCCTCAAAATACAGCAGGTTTTTCATTAAGCCGTTCTAACGCGCATTTTACGCATTCAGAAAGAGCATTCCCTGTTCCCAGCCGCATCTTCCCCTCCTTGCACAGGCTAGGCGCATCCGGACGGTAGAAAAAGCGTAAAAATGGGGGAGGTACCTGCGGTGGCGGCGGATTGAGCTGGGGGGAATGGTTAATATGGCTGGAGATAGTTGTTATGAAATGCTCCATACCTTTAACTACCTGTATGTAAGATTAATCGCCTGTGGCACCAATTTTCAACAATTCCTTATGCATAGATACTTCCGCGCCGTCAGGTCAAATACGCCGCCCCCGTCCGTCCCGGCCGGATGCGCCAAGCTGAGGGGGAGTCGGGACTGGTTTCCGGCGGGACTGTATATGCCGTTTGGACGCCCTCAGAACGCGATTAGAAGCAGTTGCAGAGAAAATGTGGGGAATAGAGGGCAGGATTTGATTTTCCAAATCAAATCCTGTTGCCGCCGGCGGCGCGAATGCATCGGCATTCGGGCCAACTGCGGCAAGTACCTCTATTCCCCACATTTTCTCTGTTACTGCTTCTTATCAAGTGGCGCGGGCATCCAAACGGCATATACAGCCCCGCCGGAAACCAGTCCCGACTCTCCCTCAGCGTCCCTACCCACAAAACAATTTATATCCTGCCGCCAGACATATGAATGTGACCAGCAGTCCGATTGCGTTGGGCAGTGCCAGCATGACGAACATTCCTATTGCAAACCAGAGTAATGCAAACCCTATTACTTTTTTCATAATCTGTCCCGCTTCCGGCAGGTGGTTTGGTATTATTTTATGCCCGGATTTTAAATTTGTGCATCATTTTCGGTGGAATCTTCGGAATTCAGGATGTCCATGACATCATCCTCGGTCACTTTGTCTTCTTTTTTCGTTGTGAACTTGTCTACCATGTCCGGTACCATATCCAGAAGCTTGGTGATGGTATCCTGGTTCTTGATGTTGACCAGCTTGGTTGTCCCGTTTTTGATGACAAGAACCGCGCTTGGGGTGATCTTGCCGCCCATTCCGCCTGTGCCTCTACCTTTTTTATCACCGTTAAAATAACCGGCGCCCAGTCCGAACGATACATCCACCAGCGGGAGGATAATGGTATCGTTGATGTGGATCGCATCCCCCACTACTGTCTTGGATGTCACAACATTGTCCATTCCCTGAAATAACGCCTCCACAGTCTCCTTAAAATTACTTCCTTCTGCCATGCCTGAATCCTCCTTAATCTTTCATACTTATTTTGTTACAGTTCAAATTTTCTGATATGCCTGAATGTGGTGCGCACGTTTTTGTTCCATATAAGATTCCATCCCACAACCACCACATAGAGAACGCGCAGTTTGCCGGAAATTGCAATGTCCCCTTCCAGTACCCTGTGTTCAAAATCCGGCTGAATATTTGTATGTTTTCCCAGAAACGGATATATCATACTGATGAGGCCGAGCACCTTTCCCGTTATGCTTGGATCCTCAAATCCAAAATGGATATCTGCCTCCAGCCGCTTCGGCTTCAAACAGCGCAGCAGCCGCCGCAGTTCTTTGAGTGCCGTGAAGAATGCGGATCTGTGGATCTCGTCCTCTATGAACTCCAGCAGTGTGTCCTTCTTCTCCAGCAATGACCTTATGGTATCACAAATCTTCTTAAATGTATATTTTATCTTATGATAAATTTTCTGTAACCATTTTACGCTTTTCTCATATTTTTTCTCAACTTTGGAAGCAATGCTTTCTTTTTCTGCCTCTGTTTTTTCATCACCGGACGGGGAGTGCTCATTGTCTGAATACTTCTCATTTTCCTTTTCCGAATCACGCATCTCTTCCCTGAGCAGTTTTTCCAGATTGTTTTCCTCCGCTGGATCTTCTTCTCTATATTTTTCCTGTAAATGCCCTTCCTTCTGCTCCTGATCCGAACGTTTCGCATCCGGGGGCTTCTCTTCCACTATGTTCTCGTCCTTCTGCTCTTCCGGCCACTGCTGTGCGCCATTGTCCATCAGCTCTTCCAGCGCTTTCAGATCTTCCTCTTCGGTATGTTTCCCAGGCCTGGCGGGCTCGTGTGCCTCTTCCCAGTCTTCTTCCACGCCCCCATGCAGCTTCTTCCAGGCGATCCGTACTGTCCACATGAGCTTTCCCCCATCATAGACGGCACTGCCGCTCACAAGATGCATAAACCACGAAAACCGGATCTTCCCATAGAGAGAGTCCAGGGTTCCCCTGCACCTCCCCTCCGCCCGGTAACGCAGAGGCACAAAAAAGACAATGCAAATCAGCAATACCAGTAATCCCAGTATTGCAAGCAATATCCATCCTATAATTTTCAGAATCAAAAGGATTATATGTAACATCCGCTTTTACACTCTGCCTTCCTCATATTCTTTTTGGCGCCTCCGGATATAGCCCCGTATATCCAGATCATTGGTCTTTTTATAGATATCTTCTGCAATCGCCTCCACCAGATAGAGGGCATCATCATATCCTTTCGCAATCCCCACGACAAATACGGGCGTATTTTCATAGATATGCTGTTTGTACAGCAGGGAAGAATAAAATTCCAGATGATTCTGCTCCCCCTGCGAAAGCGTGATGACATAGACGGAAGGCTGCAGGCTGTTGCTTTCCAGCTTCTGCATGACCTTCTCCTTTTTATCCTCCAGGTCCTCACTGACATATAAGTCACAGTAAAATGTCATTTGCATACTCTTCACCACCTGGCTTTAATAGTAATAAGAATCCAGTATCTGCTTGGCAATCGGCACTGCCTTTGCCCCCGCATTTCCGTCATATCCTTCGATGATCACGCTGATCACCAGTTCCGGATTGTCTACATTTGTAAAACCGATGAACCAGGAGTGCGTCTTCTCCCCGTCATCCATGCTGTATTCTGCCGTTCCTGTCTTTCCGGCAGCTGTGTAGGACTGGCCGCTCAGCATCGTTGCCGTGCCCTCGTCTACAACGGCCTTCATATAATCCTTTAACTGAGATGCCTCATCGGAAGTCATCAGTCTTTTATAGCTCTTCGGAACATTTTTCCTGATTTCTGCTCCGTTTGCATTGGTTACCTTCTCCACAAGATATGGTTCCATCAGTGTGCCGCCGTTTGCAATTGCTGCAGTAATCAATGCCATATGGTATGGGCTGACCAGTGTCTCGCCCTGCCCCATGGCGGTCATCATCATTTCCGCACCGCTGGAATTCTCATTAATTCTGAAAGACCCTTTCGAGTAATCCAGAACAGACGGAAGCTTCTTATTAAATAGAAGTTCCTCCGCAGTTTCCCTGTAAGACGTCTTGTTCAGAGAAAGGCCGATATTTGCAAAAGAAGAATTGCAGGAATTGGCCATGGAACTTCTCAGATCCTGCAGGCCGTGCACCGTACTGTCAAAGCAGTGGATCGTAACTCCCTCTGCGGTAATCTCACCGGCACAGTCGTAGCTGTAATTGGCATAATCACTGTGCTCCCTGATGTATTCCAGCGCGGTCACCACTTTAAATGTGGACCCCGGCGCATACTGTCCCTGTGTAGCGCGGTTCAGCAGCGGACTTTCACTGTCGTCTGCATTCAGCGCTTCCCAGTTAGCCTCCACGCTGTTGGGATCATAAGTGGGCCCGGATACCATGGTCAGGATCTTCCCTGTGCTTGCCTCCATCACCACCACGGCCCCCTTATTGCCGCCAAGTGCATTGTAAGCCGCCTGCTGGAGATCTGCGTCAAGGGTTGTGACTACGGTGTCTCCCATATTCTTTTCGTCTTTGAATTCATTCATCAGCTTCTGCGGAAAAAAAGCATTCGAGGTGAGCAGTTCAAAGTTCTCAATGGATTCCAGCCCGCTCTTCCCGGTTGACGGAAAGCTGTACCCAACGACATGGGCAAAAGCCGCGCCATAAGGGTAATTGCGCACTTCCGTCCCGTCCTCCGCCACATTCGTCTCCGCCAGCACATTTCCGTTTTTATCCACAATATTTCCGCGGATTACGCGGTCCGCAAATGCGTCCTGCCGCTCATTATACGGGCTGTTTACAATAGTCTTGGCACGAACGATATTAAAATATACCATATAAGCCATTAAGGCAAGAAACAGAGCGACAAACAAGTACGTGACTCTAGCGAACTCTTTGTTTCGGAACTTCTTCGAACGCTGGTTTTTTGCCCGGCTGTTTTTTCCGCGGCGCCTTTCCTGGCTGTTCACTTCTTCGTAATTCTCTCTCTCTTCTCTTCTCAATAATCTCTTCCTCGTCTTCTCTTAAAATATACAGGCCCTGTATGATTCCAAACATAATCATTGTGCTCAGCATGGAACTTCCTCCATAGCTGATCAGGGGCAGCGTAACTCCCGTGGAAGGGATGAACTTAGTCACACCTCCGATTGTAAGGAACACCTGGAAAATATAGCAGGTTCCAAGGCCCAGAGCGATCAGTTTATAGAACTGATTATGGATCGCCATAGCAATGTTCAGGAACATCACATAACAGCTGACACACACCAGTACAAGACACAAGGCAAATATCAGCCCCATTTCTTCTGAGATGGCTGAGAATATAAAATCCTCCTCCGCTACGGGGATGCTGTCCGGAAGCCCCTGGTACAGGCCCATGCCGAACCAGCTTCCCGTCCCGATTGCAAACAGGGACTGCGCGACCTGGTATCCCCCCTCACTGTATGAAGCAAAGGGATCCTTCCAGGCAGAGACCCTGACCTGGATATGATAAAAAAGGTGGTATGCCAGCACCGCGGCTGCACTGCCTCCTCCGATCCCGGCCAGCGCATAAAGAGGCTGCCTTGTTGCTACATAAAGCATAACCAGATACACCACAAACATAATCAGGGCGGCGCCCAGGTCCGTAGACAGAACCAGAATCAGCACATGCAGCCCGGCCACAGCCGTCGTGATCACCACATTCTTAAACTCCGTAGACTTATTCAGACTTGCCGCCACATAAAATACAAATAAAATCTTTACGAATTCCGAGGGCTGGATTCCGAATCCCGCAATGGTGAATCCCAGCTTTGCGCCGTCGGAGAGCTGCCCCAGCACAGCAACCGCACCCAGGGCCAGAATCCCAACACCGGCATAGATATAAGTCCAGTCCTTTAAAAACTTCAGTTTTCGTATCAGCACCGGCACAAACAGCCCAATGACCGTGCCCACCACGGCAAAGACAAACTGCTTCACAGCCTTCGCATATGTCAGTCTCGTAATCATGATGAAACCGATACTCAGCAGCATACACATATTATTGACAATCAGCCGGGATACTTTCGGATAAAGCACCCGGTAAAGTACAAGTACTGCGATCAAAAGCACGACCTGTGCCCCGTAGAAAAAGATCAGCTTCTTTTCCTTCGTCTGCAGATACATGACAAGGTAGGCAGTAAATTGAATCAGGAACATCAGTACATTCTGTCTGATTAATATCCATTTTTTGTCTTCCTCATACACTTGCGCGAATATGGAAAAACAGGAAAATGTATACACTGCCATCAGTATAATCATAATATACTTCGATAATTCTACTACAATATTAACCACTTTTTCACCTGCTTTTATGTTATTCCTCGTTTAAAATGTCCTCTGGTAAAAGCCATACCCTCTGTACGGACCTGCCTGCCTCTGCGATAAATGTCTCTGTACATATCCAGGATCATCCGGGCTTCCTGCCCGCTCTCCTGTGTAAACATGAGCCGCAGCCCTGCCGGAGAGAGCCCGCAGATCTCTTCCTTTAGATCCAGAAGAAAGACCGGCTTTGTATTGTACATTACATTATAACAGAATCTGCAGCATCTATTTACAGGAAATTCTTTCTGATATCTGTCTTTGATCACCGTGATGCCGGGGGTATTCGTACATCCCGACGTGCTTTTTGCGATACATTGTGCAGACACCATGACCGGCAGCCGTCCATAGACCAAAAGCTCGGCTTCTTCGATCCCCAGCCGCTCCAGCTCCGCCCTGTTTAATTCCACCGGCGCCGTAATGCTCTCTACGCCGCAGCTGCTCCAGAACTCCTTCGCGGACTGATTGAATACATATAGATTATGGTCCAATATGATCTTCTTGTCAAATCCATGTTTCCGCAGGAAATGAAAACTTTCATAATTGCGGACTAAAAATCCGTCAAACTCCGCCAGTATCCCCATATTTTCCGTATAATAGGACACCGCCGTTTCTCTGAATATATGAGGCATTGCAAGAAACAGCTCTTTCCCCTGCCCTTTTGCCTCCCGGGAGATTCTTTTATAAATGCCATTTTTTATAAAATCCGTCTCAGAACTACTTTCCAGGTAAATCCGGAAGACTTCCGGACACGCGACTGCCGCTTCAGTCTGTTCTTCCGATTCCGCTAATACGGAGAGATAAGGTACCTTCTTTTCCCCCGCCGTTCGTTTAGGATCCAGCATTTCCCGACCTTGTTCCGGTATACAGCCGTTTCTTCTATATTGATTACAAATAGCCTCTTCCAAATATTCCAGCGCCCTGCGTCTGAGTTCATTCAGTCTCTGCATTGGCAGAAATACAGGGCCGTCCGTTGTAACTTCCAGGGATTCGAAAACAAATTCAGTATTTCCGGTCTTCATAAGCTGCTTCTTGATTCTCTCTTCATCCAACGGCTGGTTCTTAGCAGCTTCCGTCCGCTCTTCTGTCTCCGCCGAAACCGTGATCCCCCGGAACTCTAGCGTCAAAACCGCAGGCTCCTGAACGGCAGCCCGAAAACTTCCGCGTATGGTCTCCTGCGCAGTTCTGTCTATATATCTTTTTTGTATACACTCCAGCAACTCAAGGTTTCGGATCCGGCATAATATAATTCCCTTTTTCATTGTCATTTTGCGCGGTACCAGAATCTTCGATCTGCCGCCTGCCGGAACCGCCGTTCCAAAAGTGTACCATTTCTGCCGGTCCGCATCGGCTTTGGCTTCCAAAGTCCTGCCGCTCTCTCCGGCGTTTTCGCCTTCCAGCTCCAGAATATCTCCTTTGTGAATATCCGTCAGCGCCTCCACTGCAATCTCACGCCCTTTTTGCGCAATGACCCGCACTGCGGGCACACCGGCATGGTTCGGACGATCCGGAGAAAGCATATTCCGTCCGTTATGCTGCCTGTAATATCCCTGACTGAAGCCTCCCCGGTTATAGATATCCATCAGCATCTCCAGATCCCCGGGAGCGACAGCAAAACCCTCCCTGCCATTTTGGAGATACATGTCCGTATATTTGCGGTACATGGCCGTAACAAGCGCTACGTACTCCGGTTTTTTCATTCTCCCCTCGATCTTGAAGGAATCGATCCCCGCATCCACCAATTCCGGTATCAATTCCAGCGTGCAGATATCCTTCAAACTCAGAGTGTACTCTTTTTTTTCATTCACAGTATAGGGAAGCCTGCACGGCTGCGCACACTGCCCTCTGTTTCCGCTGCGTCCTCCAATCAGGCTGCTCAGCAGGCACTGCCCAGAGTAGCAGTAACAGAGCGCCCCATGGACAAAACACTCCATCTCAAGGCCGGTCTGTTCTACAATATCGCGCACTTCTTCCAGAGCAAGCTCTCTTGCAGGCACAACACGTGCCGCACCCTGCTCTTTTAAAAACAGAGCACCCTCTGTATTTGTAACCGTCATCTGTGTACTGGCGTGGATATCCATTCCCGGAAAATGCTCTCTAACAAATGAAAGCACGCCTATATCCTGTACAATCACTGCATCCAGCCCCTGCCGGTAAAGCGGGTCCAGATATTCGTACAGTTCTTCAAGCTCGGCATCCTTTAAAAGAGTATTCACTGTCAGATAGAACTTTCTGCCATGAAAATGTGCATAATCAATGGCAGAAAGGAGCTGCTCCTCCGTAAAATTATCCGCAAAAGCCCTTGCACCAAAACGAGGGCCGCCTGCATATACTGCATCCGCCCCTGCCGTTACAGCCGCCATAAAGCTCCCGTAAGAACCCGCCGGCGCCAGTATCTCTATTTTATTGCTTCCTTTTCTGTCCTGTGTCAATGATGTTCCTCCGCCTGGGATAAATGAAATAAGCTGTCCAATGACAGCCTACTCTTATTTTCTGCGATTCTTCATCTCAGTTTCTAATTTTACAATCTGCATCTGCAGGTCGTTATTCTCTTCCTTCATCTTAGCCAGTTCCTTCTCAGCGTTCTCCAGCTTAATCTGAACAGATATCAATTCGTGCTTCAGGTCGTACATCTCTTTGTCTTTTAGTTCAATATCACTTTCAAGGGAATCACCCTGTTTTTTCGCCTTAAAATAGTCGTCTGCGATATTCAGGGCAAGGAGCACGTTCCGGGTATCGGCGCTTTGTTTACGGAACCCTTCGCTGTTGGCACATTCTGTAATCTTATGGTTCAGATAGGAAGAAACTTTTTGAAGATATTCTTCGCCTTCAAATCCGCTTAATGTGTAGACCTTTCCTCCAATTAAAACTTCTGTAAAATGTTTTGCTGAACTCATAGCATCCTCCTCAGTTACTGTTCACTCCCCAGCCTGTCACTACGCTGACAGACTGGGAGCGACAACGTAAAACAGCCGATGAGCCTGCCCCTCGCCAAAGGCGGCTTTTAATGGGCAGGCGGCGTTACTGTTTACAGGCTTTGCCTGTGAACAGTAACCCTCCTCGTGTTTCTTACCTGTTATTATAAACTATATGAATACAAAAACCAACCATTTTTTCAAGTTATTTCCTATTTCATCAGCCGAAATAAGCAGAATTTTCAGTCTGAAAGCGGGATTCCCAGGTGCGTGTAAGCCAGATCCGTCGCCACCCTTCCCCTGGGTGTCCGCTGGATAAATCCACTTTTCAACAGGTACGGTTCGTAAACGTCTTCCAGCGTCCCTGCATCTTCGGATATGGATGCAGACAACGTGTCCAGCCCCACAGGGCCTCCCTGAAACTTCTCGATCATCGTCAGCAGGATGGTCCTGTCAATGTGATCCAGCCCGTACTTGTCCACGTCCAGCAGATCCAGGGCATAATTGGCCACTGCTTCGGTAATGACTCCGTCGTACTTCACCTGTGCAAAATCCCTCACACGCTTGAGAAGGCGGTTTGCCAGCCTCGGGGTCCCCCGGGAGCGCTTGGCCAGCTCCAACGCTCCGTTCCCGTCGATCTCCACACCCAATACCTGGGCAGACCGCATGATAATCGTCTTCAGCTCCTGCTCCGTATAGAATTCCAGATGATTGACAACCCCGAACCGGTCCCGCAGGGGCGCCGTCAGCATACCCGCCCGGGTTGTTGCACCAACCAATGTGAACTTGGGCAGATCCAGCCGGATGGAACGGGCCGTTGCCCCTTTTCCGATCATGATATCGATCGCATAGTCCTCCATGGCGGGATACAGCACTTCTTCCACCTGCCGGTTCAGCCGGTGGATCTCATCCACAAACAGAACGTCATTCTCCTGCAGATTATTCAGAATAGCCGCCATCTCCCCCGGCTTTTCAATTGCAGGGCCCGAAGTAATCTTTATATTCACGCCCATTTCATTGGCAATAATCCCCGCCAGGGTCGTCTTGCCCAGTCCGGGCGGGCCGTAGAACAGCACATGATCCAGGGCCTCTTGCCTCTCCCTTGCCGCTTTTATGTAGATTTTCAACGTTTCTTTCGCTTTTTCCTGCCCAATATAATCTTCCAGATGCTGCGGCCTCAGACTGCTCTCTATCTTTACGTCCTCTTCCAGATTTTCCGTTGTTATGATTCGTTTTCCCATACTTTCCCTCTGTCATGAAATTAAAGCATTTTTTTCAAGGCTTCCTTCAGCACATCCTCCACGGTTGGATTGTCCAGCTCCACCTGTTTGACTGCGCGCAGGCTTTCCGTGCTTCCATATCCCAGTGCCACCAGAGCCTGAACCGCTTCGGACTGGATTCCGCCGTTATTGACAGGAACCGCGGCCGCGCTGCTGTCCGCTGCATGCGTAAGCACATCTTCAATGTTGAGTTTATCCTTCAACTCTATGATCAGCTTTTCCGCTGTCTTCTTCCCGATTCCCGGCGCCGCTGAGATTGCCTTCACATCTCCCGACAGCACTGCAAAACGCAGGTCATCCGGTGTCAGCTGGGATAGGATGCTCAGGCCGCCCTTGGGGCCGATTCCGCTGACGCCGATCACGAGCTTAAAAACTTCCAGATCGTCTCTGGTCAGGAAGCCAAACAGCTGCATCGCGTCCTCCCGCACGTTCAGATAGGTGTGGATCTTTACTTCATTTCCCGGCTGAGGCAGCAGCCCCATAGCCTGTCCCGGCATATAAATGCCGTATCCAACACCGCCCACATCCACTATTACTTTTTCCTTCTCCACAGCAGCAAGTTCGCCGCGAATATATGAAATCATCGTTTTCCCCTTTTCTATAGTAAAGCATTGCATTAATCTTTTCATAATAAGTGCCTGATATCTGCGTCAGAGTTGTGCCTGCTTTCGCGGCGGCGCAATAGTTCCTGCGTCTTCCTTTTTTACATCAATGTCAGGTTTCTCAGCCTTTTGAGCACTTCACCCGAGATCAGCCCGATCAGTGCTCCCGTAATGACGCCCGCAATCAACAGCACAGGCAGATAATAACCAACTTTAAATGTCTCCACGACCACCATCGCTATGAAAAGCTGTCCGATATTATGAAACACGCCTCCGGCGATGCTGACTCCTGTCACGCTGAAGGATCCCCTGTTTTTTAATACCGTCATTACCGCCAGGCTTAAAACGCCCCCTGCCAGACTGTATATGATACTGAACATATTGCCAAATATGAAACCCGCCAGCACGATCCGGACTACGGAAAGCAGCAGAGCCTCTTTTGCACCGCACTTATACAGCATGATTACGATCAGCAGGTTCGCCAGCCCCAGCTTAATCCCCGGAATCCCGAATTGTATCGGAATCAGCATCTCCACATAGCTGAATATAAGGGCAAGCGCCGTAAACACTCCAAAATAAGCAGCTCTGTTCTTCATGCCTCTTCCTCCTGTACGCCTGGACTCTGACACCACTATTTTGCCACCGCATCCATTTCACGGTCTTCCCCGCCTTCGATGGATACTACGACCTTATTGGGCAGGCATATGATGCTCTCCCCATCTCTTGAAACCGCCTTCTGATGCACACATAGTTTATCCGGGCAGTCTGCGGAGGACATCCTAGCTTTACCGTCATGAATCTCGAGGGTGTTAGTCCCCTGTATATCTATGATCTGGTCTTTTGACAAATCATATTCCCCAAATAGTTCGCCGTCAACCCGGACCACTGCTTTTCCCATGCCACTGTCTTTCTTCAGATAATGATAGCCCATCACAGAAACTGCGATGAGTAAAATGAGTCCGATTAATAAAAAATCATTTTTTTTCATATCCGCCTCCAGCCACTATCATAGCACACCGACTTTTAGAATGCAATCACATGTTCGATTGTAATTCTTCCTGAAAATGGTTATAATAATCCAAATACAAAAATAAGGAAACCGTCCTGCAGGGCAGGCCCTTAAATACATCCGAAAGAGGAATCCTATGAAACAAGCCATGCTGAAACGCACCCTTTCACTTCTTCTAACCGCAGCCATCCTGCTTACAGCTGCCGGCTGCAGCAAAGTTTCCCGTGCCGACAGCTCGATCAAGATGACCGGCATGTACTTTGACACCGTTATATCCGTGGAGGTCTGGGGAACCACGGATGAATCCATACTGGAGCACTGCAAAGAAATGTGTACCCGTTACGAAAACCTTTTCAGCCGAACCATTGAGACAAGCGACGTATCCAGAATCAACGCCGCTCAGGGCGCTCCCGTGGAAGTGGATCCCGAAACAGCCGAACTGCTGGAAAAGGGACTGTATTACGGACGGCTCTCGGACGGCCGGTTTGATATCACCATAGCCCCTTTGAGTGAGCTTTGGGATGTGAAAAATAATCCCGGAAATATCCCGGATCAGGATTCCATAGAGAAAGCCAGAAGCCACGTGAACTATAAGAATGTCATTCTGGACAAAAATACGGTCACCCTGACAGACCCTGAAGCTGCGATCGACCTGGGCGGTATCGCCAAAGGTTTCATCGCAGACAAGTTAAAAGCATACCTTACGGACCAGGGGATTGAGCACGCACTCATCAGTCTCGGCGGCAACATCGTTGCAGTCGGCGGCAGGTATAACGGGCAGCCCTTCCATATCGGAATCCAGAAGCCCTTCGCTGAGACAAATGAGGCCATCACGACCGTAGAAATCAACGGCCAGTCAGTGGTATCCTCCGGCACCTATGAAAGGTATTTTGAGAAAGACGGTAAAATCTATCACCACCTGCTGGATCCCGCCACCGGCTATCCCTACGGCAACCAGCTTCTTCAGGTCACAATCATCTCTGACTCCTCGGTAGACGGTGATGCGCTGAGCACGGCCTGTTTCGGGCTCGGGCTGGACAAAGGATCCGCCTTGATAGAATCGCTGGACAATATCCGGGCCATCTTCGTAACCGACGACTACACGCTGCATTATGCAGATTAACCGAATTTCCCAAGGCTCCCCTATCCATCCATAGGTATAGCAAAAGCCAGCATAAGAACCACTTCCTGGACTGTAATCCCGGAACCCTGCGGCCCTTCCGTAAATGCACTCTGCATTTCCGGAGCTGCCGTCGGTGTTCATTATGCTGGTTTTCGTTATGCTGATTTTCATTTTCTGAGGCCGCTGCAGTATAACACCCATCCCAGGTATTTGTAGTTCAATTTCTCTAAGCGGCTTCTGGCATTACGCCATTATGTACTATGATGTAAGCGGTATCTTTCTGGGTATAATTATTTTCCGTGGACATTTATCTGCACATATGCCGCAGTTAGTACACTTGGACGCATCGATATGGGCAAGGAAATTTGTCACCGTGATCGCATTCGTCTCACAATTCTTCTCGCACAGGCGGCATCCGATGCAGCCTACCAGGCAGACATCCATCAATGCCTTTCCTTTTGCGTTAGAATTACACTGCACAAACGTCTTTTGGTCATATGGGATCAGTTCGATCAGATGTTTCGGGCAGGCTGCGATACACTTACCGCAGGCCTTGCATTTTTCCTTATCTACCACGGCTATTCCATCAATAATATGGATTGCATCGAATGGGCATGCCTTTACACAGGTTCCAAATCCCAGACACCCATAGGAACATCCCTTTGGGCCGCCGTCCTGCATCATATTTACCATAATACAGTCTTCAATTCCCTGGTACTTATACTGATCCTGTGCTTTTTCGCACGTACCGGCGCACTTCACAAATGCGACCTGCCGTTCCTGATCCCCCGCAGCAACCCCCATAATCTCGCCGATCTGGGCTGCAACCGGTGATCCGCCGACGGGACATGCACCGACTTCTGCGTCACCTTTTACAATGGCCGCAGCCAGGCCCGAACAGCCGGCAAAACCGCATCCTCCGCAGTTATTGCCGGGAAGGACGCCTAAGATCGCCTCTTCCCTCTCATCTACTTCAACGGCAAACTTCTTTCCGGATATCCCCAGGAAGATGCCGATGAATAATCCGGTTCCGCCGACAATCGCCGCAGCTATTAAAATTCCTGATATACTCATGTTCCTTCCCTCCTAAATCAATCCTGAAAATCCGAAAAATGCAATTGCCATCAGTCCGGCCGTAACCAGGACAATCGGAGTTCCCTGAAATGATTCTGAAATGTCGTTATGTTCGATTTTCTCGCGGATTCCTGCCATAAGAACGATTGACACAAGGAACCCAAAGGCCGTTGCCACCCCATTGATGACGCCTTCCAGAATGCTGTAAGACTTCGTCACATTTGTCAGTGCAACGCCAAGCACCGCACAGTTTGTTGTGATCAGCGGCAGATAGACGCCCAGTGAATTATACAGCGGCGGCATTGCCTTTTTCAGGAACATCTCTACAAACTGAACTAATGCTGCTATGACAAGTATAAACACAATAGTCTGCAAATACTCAAAATGTGTCGGTACAAGAATGAACTTGTAGATCAGGCTTGTGACAAACGACGCGATTGTTATGACAAAAATAACAGCGCCGCCCATGCCGCCTGCGGTTTTTACGTTTTTAGAAACACCGAGGAACGGACAGATCCCGAGAAACTGACTGAGCACGACGTTGTTCACAAATGCAGCACCAACTGCAATTAAAAGTAATTCTTTCATCTCATTCCCCTCCTATTCATTCCCATTCTTTCCTGCTTTTTTCGGTTCCGGGCGCACATCCATAAACATACTTCCGCCGCAGGTTTCTTTCTTCCCGCATGTGGCGCATCCCGAACCGCATCCGATCTTTTCAGCGATCGGATCGCCCTTGGCTTCTGCTTTTTTCTTAACCTTATTCTGAAGCGCCGTTAAGAGTGCCAGAACGAAGAAAGCACCCGGAGCCAGGATAAAGATAGTAATAGGCTCATAAGAGTCCGGCAGAATCTGGTAATCAAAAATCTTTCCGGATCCGACAAGCTCTCTCACAATCCCAATCGCCGTAAGGCCTACAGTAAAGCCAAGCCCCATTCCGATCCCGTCAAATATGGATGGGAGCACAGGATTTTTGGAAGCGTAGCTCTCCGCTCTTCCCAGAATAATACAGTTAACAACTATCAGAGGAATGTAAATCCCCAGAGAATCATACAGGCTCGGTACAAAACCTTCCAGCAAAAACTGAACCATTGTTACAAAAGAAGCCACCACAACAATGAATGCCGGCATTCTGACGGAATCCGGGATGATCTTCCGCAGCATGGATATCAGCATATTGGATAACACAAGCACGACAGTCGTGGAAAGGCCCATGCCAATCCCGTTTATAGCCGAAGTTGTAACCGCCAGCGTGGGACACATTCCCAGCATTAATACGAAGGTAGGATTCTCTTTAACCAGACCATTATACAGTCTTTCCGTATTCTTATTCATTGACACTACCTCCTAACACACTCTGAAAATATACCAGGGCAGAGTCAACTGCATTGGTCACCGCATTGGTCGTAATCGTTGCGCCGCTCAAAGCGTCAATCTTATCGTCGCCCTCTTCTCCGGTCTTTGTATAAGAGAACTTTTCTACCTGCTTATCCTTGAACTGATCCTTGAATTCCGGTTCCGCAGCTTTCATTCCAAGGCCGGCCGTCTCAGTAATTGTAAGCGTTTCAATTCCTTTAACGGTTCCATCACTTAAAATACCAACAGAAAGCTTAATATCCCCGCCGTAGCCTTCGTGTGAAGTTACCGTAACAACATATCCCATTGTTTCACCGCTCTCGTCTAATGCAACGGCTACTTCTGTAATGTCATCGCTCTCATAACCACCCTCTTTTAAGGCTGCGGCCGCCTCGCTCTCATCAAACTCTGTATAGTCTTCAAAAGAAACCGCATCCGCAAGAACCGTCTTGTACGCTTCCTGCTTGGCGTTCTCCTGGGCCGTTGCGATTGGCTCTTTTGTCACCTCATATACAAGCCCCAGCAGTATGCCTGCAACCAGTGTAATCACTGTAAGTATTAAAGTGTTCTTCACAATTTTATTCATTATTTTTCTCCTCCTTTACCAAATGGTTTTGGAAGAGTAACCTTTTCAATAAGGGGCACTAAAAGGTTACTGATGATAATCGCGTAAGATACCCCTTCTGCAGAACCTCCAAACAGCCGGAACAGACCGGTCAGCAGGCCCAGACAGATACCATATACGATCTGCCCCCGCTTTGTAATGGGCGAGGTCACATAATCGGTTGCCATGAACCAGGCTCCCAGCATCAGGCCGCCCCCGCACAGATGCGCCGTAATATACTGTGGATCAAAGCCATGCCCGCCGAAAATAGTAATAAAAATCACAAAAGTCACGATATATGTACCCGGAATTCTCAGGTCAATCACCCCGATCAGAAGCAGGAACATTGCGCCCAGCATGATCGCGAGAACAGAAGTCTCACCGATTGTCCCGCGGATATTTCCGATCAGCATATTCATGGTATTCACCGTCTCCCCTGCTTTCAGCTCCGCAAGAGGAGTCGCCCCGGTCACACCGTCATAAACAAAATAAGTCATGCGCCCGGTAAAGGATATGAGCAGGAAACACCTTGCGCCCAAAGCCGGGTTCATGAAGTTCTGTCCCAGTCCTCCAAACAGCTGTTTCACCACGATAATTGCAAATACGGAGCCAAGCGCGCCCATCCACAGCGGAAGCGTCGGCGGAAGGTTCAGGGCGAGCAGCAATCCTGTAACAACTGCGCTCCAGTCTTTAATCGTAATCGGCTTATGCATCAGCTTCTCATATATGTATTCAGCCAGCACCGCAGATACTGTAGTTACCACCACCAGGAGCCATGCATTTTCATGTCTGAAATTATAAATCCCAAAGATTGTAGCCGGCAGCAGCGCTATAACAACCATCAGCATAATATTGCCGCTGGTTACTTTCGCCCGTATATGCGGTGAAGATGATATGTTATAATTCTCGTTCACTTTTATTCACCTCTCTGTTATTTTTTCTTTCTGTTTGCCAGGGCAATCTTACGCATTGACCCTATGGATTGTTTCAGCGGCCGCTTTGCCGGACAAACATAGCTGCAGGAACCACATTCCACGCATTCCAGTCCGTTCTGCGCTGTAAATGTCTCTTCATCAAACCGTTCAGCATAATCCGCCAGCCTTGAGGGAATGATCCGGCTCGGGCATACTTCTACGCACCGCCCACAGTTAATACAGGCCGTTGTCTTGGACTTGGCAACAATATCTTCCGTAAATGCAAGAATGGAAGAAGACGTCTTAGTCACGGGAGTATCCAGTGTCATCATGGCGAATCCCATCATCGGGCCGCCTGAAATCAGCTTCTGCGGTTCTGTCTTGAAACCGCCCGCCGCTTCCACAAGCTCCTGTTGATTTGTTCCGAGCTGTACGAGAAAGTTCCCCGGACTCGTTACCGCATCCCCGCTCACTGTCACGACACGTTCCGTCAGAGGACGCCCTTTGGCAACCGCATAATGTATGCCAATCAGCGTCTCCACATTATCCACAATACATCCCGCATCCGCAGGCAGCATAGAAGAGTTGATAGCTCGTTTCGTAACTGCGTAGATCAGCTGGCGCTCCGCGCCCTGCGGATACTTCGTCTGAAGCACCTTCACTTCCATACGCGGCTCATCTTTCACCGCTTCTCTAAGCTTTTCTATACAATCCTTCTTATTATCTTCTACACCAAAGATCCCCTTGGCATTATCAAACAGAGAGAGAACGATTCTCATACCGCTCACAAGTTCTTCGGTATTCTCCAGCATCCTGCGGTAGTCTGCGGTGATGTAAGGCTCGCATTCTGCACAGTTCGCTATAATAAAATCAATCTTCTCCGGCTCTTTTGGTGAAAGCTTAACTCTGGTAGGAAAACCGGCCCCGCCCATACCGACAATTCCCGCCTCTCCGATCATGCCGATGATCTCTTCTCTCGACAGCTCCTCAAGCGGCTTCACCGGGCTGCGCTCTGCTTCCTCGTATTCTCCGTCGTTCTCAATCACAATACAATCGACCAGGCTTCCCGTAGGATTGAAATGCTTTTCTAACCCTTTTACTGTGCCTGATACAGATGCATAGACCGGCGCCGACACAAATCCCCCGGCCTCAGCTATCTTCTGGCCCTTTAACACATGATCCCCCTTCTGAACTATTGGACTTGCAGGGGCACCGATATGCTGTGAAAGCGGATATACCAAGTCGCCTTTAGGCAGTACTTCAGCAATTGCCTGATCTTTTGCCAGACTTTTTCCATCGTTTGGATGGATTCCGCCCTTAAAAGTTAAAAGTCCCATTCTTTACTACCTTCCTTTCTTTTTTCGCAATAATTGTATTGTACTAGAAATTGTATGCAAAATCCAGTAAATATAACAAATTACCGTCTGTAAAAACTCAAAACGCATATATTTTGACGTTTTTTTAACACTTATCATAAACTTCAATGGGATCAGGATTCCTGTTTTTACAATGAAATCCTGACCCCATACACCAATATCGGCTATAAATTCTTATACAAGAAGGATAGAGACTTCCTAAGCCTCTATCCTTTTCTAATACCATTTCCGTACCTGCCCTAAATACCGCTACGCATGCACATATGGTATTTTTACTCTTCTGTTGCATCAGCTTCCTGTGCATCCGGCTCCAGTGCTTTCATGCTCAGGCTGATCTTTTTGTCAGTCTCATTCAGGTCTACGATCTTGGCTGTAATCTCCTGTCCGATCGAAAGAACATCGGAAGGTTTCTCAACATGTGCCCTGGAAATCTGGGAAACATGGAGAAGTGCATCAACGCCGGGTGCAAGCTCCACAAACGCACCAAAGTCTGTCATACGTGCTACTCTTCCATTGATAACTGTACCCACGGCAAAATCATCTGCCGCATGTGCCCACGGATTCGTCTCCGGGAACTTCAGGCTGAGCGCAACCTTCGTGTCGTTAATATCTTTCACCAGAACCTTTACAACATCACCAACCTGGAATACTTTCTTCGGATTCTCAACTCTTCCCCAGGACATCTCGGAAATATGTAACAATCCGTCTACTCCGCCAAGGTCGATAAATGCACCGAAATCTGTTACGTTCTTAACTGTTCCTTCAATTGTGTCTCCAACGCGCAGCTTCGCAAACAGCTCTTTCTGCTTCTCTGCCCTCTCTGCCACGAGTAACTGTCTTCTATCACCAATCACGCGGTTTCTTCTTGGATTGAATTCGCTGATCACAAACTCAATCTCCTGGCCTTCGTATTTGCTTAAATCCTTCTCATAAGAATCAGATACCAGGCTTGCCGGTATGAATACACGTGCTTCATCAACTGTTGCACATAATCCACCGCCAAGAATCTGAGTAACGGTAGCCTTCAGAACCTCTTTGTTCTCGAAAGCTTCGCGCAGTCTCTCATTCCCCTTCTCTGCAGCAAGTCTCTTATAAGTCAGTAATACCTGTCCTTCGCCGTCATTTACTTTGAGAACTTTCACAGTCATAGGATCCCCTACTGAAATTACAGTCGTAAGGTCAATTGACTGGTCGTTGGAATATTCATTCTTTGAAATGATACCATCTGCCTTATATCCGATATTCAGGATAATCTCATCTGGCTTCACGTCAATGACCGTACCCTCAACTACCTCTCCGTTGTGAATTGTTTTAAATGACTCGTCTAACATTTGTTCAAAAGATAATTCTGACATTATTTTGAACCTCCTCAATTATATTGTTGGGCGTGGATGCCCCTGCTGTAATACCTACTGTTTCCACTGACCCTAATTGATTCAAATCCAAATCGTCAAGTGTCTGTATATAGTACGTATCTTTACATGCTTTCTGGCATATTTCAAATAACTTCTGGGTGTTGGAACTATGTTTGTCACCAATCACGATCATAGCATCCACCTCTTCTGCAATACTCCCCGCTTCATTCTGACGCTCCTTTGTTGCACTGCAGATTGTATTTAAAACACTTACATCATAACTCTTTTCGGAGATAATTTCAACTAAATCTTGAAATTTATTGTAATTAAATGTCGTCTGCGCCACAATGCAGACCTTCATTCCCGGATTTGGAACAAAGTCGGATGCATCCTTTTCACTCTGCACCACTGTCACATGATCTCCCGCCCAGCCCCTGATTCCCTGCACTTCAGGATGTTCCGGATTACCGATAATGACAATGTGGCTGCCCGCCCTGCTCTCGCGTTTTACAATATTATGAATTTTTTTGACAAAGGGACAGGTTGCGTCTATCACCGTAAGCCCCTGCTCTTCCATTTTTTTATAAATATACTCCGGAACGCCATGGGAGCGTATAATGACTGTTCCCTCTGTCAGAGATTCCAGTTCCGCCTCTGTCCGCAGCACCTTCACCCCTCTTTTCTCCATATCTTTAACCACTTCATCATTGTGGATAATAGGACCGTAAGTATAAATCCGAGGACCGCTGCCCGCTTCCCCCTGAAGCTCTTTGTATACCGTTTCCACGGCCCGCTTCACACCGAAGCAGAATCCGGCCGTTTTCGCCCGTACTATTTTCATCTTTTCTCTGCTCCTTTTCCAAATATGTCTGTGTTCCGTTCTTCTTTTCCATATACTTCCCGCAAAAATATAAAAGAAACCGACTGGCCTTCCTGTTATCTGCAGTATTGTATAATCTCTGCAGCCACTTCCTCGATTGTCATCTCAGAACTGTCGATCAGGACAGCATCCTCTGCTTTTTTCAGCGGCGCCGTCTCCCGGCTCATGTCTCTTTCATCCCGTTCCCGGATATCACGGGCTATTTCTTCATAATCGCATTCTTCTCCCATTTCCCGGAGCTCATCATACCGTCTCTTTGCCCTTGTGGCCACGCTCGCAGTCAGATATATCTTAACATCAGCATGGGGCAGAATGTTCGTGCCGATATCACGGCCATCCATAATCACATCTTCCCTCTCAGCCAATTCCCTCTGCAGCTCGAGAAGTTTCGCTCTCACCTGTGGGACTGCAGAACTCACAGAGGCCATGTTGCCAACGGCTTCTTCCCTGATTCGGGAAGTTACGTTTCTTCCATTTAAATAGACCTGCTGTACTCCGTTCTCGTATCTGATACTGACAACTGCATCCTCACACGCACTGATCATCCGCTGTGTCTCCCCGGGTGCAATGCCTGCGTCCAGAAAACAGAGTGCAAGTGCCCTGTACATCGCTCCGGTATCCACATAGATATACCCTTTTTTCTTAGCTACAAGTTTTGCAATCGTGCTCTTGCCTGCCCCTGCCGGACCGTCAATTGCCACATTATATCCCATGTTTTCTTTCCTCCTCATGCCTTCCTTTTTCGTCAATGTACCGCATTCCCCGCCAGATAGGCGGTAGACCATGCGATCTGCAGGTTAAACCCGCCGGTCAGTGCATCCAGATCAACCACTTCCCCGATAAAATAAAGTCCGCTTACGAGCTTAGACTCCATCGTTCCAGGATCAAGCTGCCTGACATCAACGCCGCCTTTCGTGACAATCGCCTCATTGTACCCCCGCAGTCCTGTGAGCGTCATATCAAAGTCCTTGATCAGCGCAACAAATTGGCGCCTTTCTTCCCGGCTGATCTCGTTGACCTTTTTTTCCGGATCGATGCCGCTCCTGTCGATCATGACCGGCTTTAATTTTGCCGGGAAAAGCTTATCCACTGCGTTCTTGAACTGCTTATTCCTGTTCTCTTCAAAGTCTCTGAGCACACGCTGATCCAGCTGCTCTGCAGACAATGCCGGCTTCAGGTCAATGGAAAGCCGAAGTTTCTTTTCTCCCAAAAGTTTACCCATCACACTGCTGGCACTGATGATGACCGGACCGCTCACGCCAAAATGAGTAAACAGCATTTCGCCGAATTCTTCATAAACTCTCTTTTTCCCGTCATAAATCACGGCATTAACATTCCGAAGTGACAATCCCTGAAGTGCCGGGATAAATGCCTCCTTTACTTCCATTGGTACAAGAGACGGGTAAAGTGCAGTTACCTTGTGCCCCGCCTCCCGCGCAAACCGGTAACCATCCCCGGTAGATCCCGTCGACGGATAGGAGATCCCGCCCGTCGCTATGATACACGCATCCGCCGATACGGTCTTACCATCGGCAAGGCGGATCCCTGTGAAATATCCCTCATCAGCCAGTACCTGTTTCACCTCCGCGTGCAGATGAATCAGGGCTCCCAGCCGCTTTAACTCTCTGCTCATGGCAGAAATCACGTCCGAAGAGTGGTCCGATTCCGGAAATACCCGGTTCCCACGCTCCACTTTTGTTCTCACCCCGAGATTTTCAAAAAACTCGATTGCCTGCTCATTCGTGAAACTGTAAAATCCACTGTATAAAAACTTGGGGTTGCTTCGTACCGAAGAAAAAAGAGTTTCCATCTCTCCGGCATTTGTCAAGTTGCATCTGCCCTTTCCTGTAATAAAAAGCTTTTTCCCCAGTTTCTCGTTCTTTTCATATATGTGGACCTCGTGTCCGTTTCCGGCCGCAAATATGCCCGCCATCATTCCTGCCGCGCCGCCGCCGATTATCAGTACCTTACTCATCCCCACTACCTTCCGCGTCCTTTCCGCCCGGCATAGAACTGCTGACATGGTTCAGTTCATCACCACTGTATACCTGATACTCGTCCCATATTTTTTCCAGCGTCTCGAGAGTGGCAACTACTTCTTTCTGCTTTTTCATGCAGAGCGCAACCACGAGCGCATTCACAACGCTCAGCGGAGCAACCAGTGAATCCACGATGGAGGCCATGTCGCTCCTGGCGATCAGATTGCAGGAAGAATAGAGATTCATGGGGGAATGAATACTGTCCGTCAGCGTGATCACCTTCGCCTTGCGGTTACTCGCAAATTCAAGCGCCTTTAATGTACGCATCGAATACCGCGGGAAACTGATTCCTATGATCACATCATTCTGATCGATCCGGATCAGCTGCTCGAAAATCTCACTGGAACTGTTCGTATTGACTGCCGTCACATTGTCACAGATCAAATTCAGATAAAACGTCAAAAATGCAGCAAGAGGAGCACAGCTCCGGATCCCGATCACATAAATCTTCTTTGCTTTCAGAATCGTATCAATGGCAAGTTCAAACGCCTTCTGGTCTATTCCCGCAAGCGTCAGCTTGATCTTCTCTATATCCGACTGCAGCACGGTAGCAAGAATCTCAGACTGGCTGATTCTCCCATAGGTCACTTCCATCCTCTGAATAGAATTCAGCTTGTTGCGCACCAGCTCCTCCAGGGCTTTCTGAAAGCCCGGATACCCCTTATATCCCAGCTGCGTTGCAAAACGGACAACCGTGGACTCACTCACGCCTACAATATCCCCCAGTTTTGCAGCAGTCAGAAAGACGGCTTTATCGTAATTCTGGCATACATATTCCGCCAGTCTTTTCTGTCCTTTGCTGAGGCGTTTATACTTTTCTTCTATTCTAAGCAGCAGTTCATTCGTACTATTCTCATTTGTGCTTAACTTATTTTCACTCACGGCAGTTCCTCTTCTCATTTTCTCATTCAATTTGGGCAGAATATACTTGTTTTATAATTTAACATTCTGATTATACAATACTGGGATTTTGATTGCAAGGAGGAGTTCTTTGAAACAACGCAGCCCCGCACAGGCAGTTTTTATCTCCATGCAGGGCTTTTGCTGTTAAATCGCTCTTGTATATTCTTTTAACCAATCCTGCTCTTCTTCTGTCAGATGAGGGGCTATCAACTCATAAACCTTCTTATGATAATCGTTGAGCAGCGTTTTTTCCTTTTCTGTCATGAGCGCCGGGTTGACAGCGTCCAGATCGATCGGGACAAATGTGACCGGTTCGAAATACATAAACTGCCCATACTCATTCTTCTCGCCCCTGCGCACCAAAAGCTCATTCTCCGTACGAATGCCGTGGGATCCTTCAATATAGATTCCCGGTTCATCCGTAATAATCATATTCTCCTCGAAAGGCTGGATCTCATTCGGGCGGAACTGCCAGCGGAAGCCTGCCGGCGGCTCATGGATATTTCCGAGATATCCGACACCATGTCCGGTCCCATGATTAAAATTCAGGTTCTGTCTCCAGAACGGTTCCCGTGCTACATAGTCCAGATTCATTCCGCTGCAGCCATATAAGAATCTTGCATCGGCCAGATTCAGCATGCTGACGGCGACTGTCGTAAAATGATCCTTCTCAACCTGGCTCACTTCCCCCAGCGCCACCGTCCTCGTGATGTCCGTAGATCCTTCATAATAATGACCGCCCGTGTCTGTCAGAAACAGGCCGCCTTCCTTCAACTCCACATTCGTCTCCGGCGACGAGGTATAGTGTACAATCGCACCATGTTCTTTGTAAGCACAGATTGGTTCAAAGCTCGGCCACAAAAATCCCTCCTGCTGCGCACGGAACTCTTGGAGTTTATCGGATGCACTCAGCTCTGTTATCTCCATCTTACCAATATTCTTTTTCAGCCAGTACATAAACTTCGTGTGCGCCACACCATCTTTAATGTGGGCATTTCTGATATTCTTAACTTCCGTATCATTCTTGACGGCCTTCATAAGAATCGTAGGATTTTCCTGTTTTACAGTCTTTACCCCCTTCGGGATATTATGAAAAAGCGCAAAGTTCATCCGTTTCGGGTCCAGCAGTACCACATCACCATCGCCAAGCCTTTTTACAGCCTCATAGACCTCATTGTATGCATGTATACAAACTCCATTTCCGGCAAATTCCGCCTTTATCTCATCACTGAACTTTCTCTCATCCGCATAAAGTTCCACCGAATCCATCTTCACAACCGCATAAGAAAGCAGAAGCGGAAAATAGTCCACATCTTCCCCTCTCACATTAAGCAGCCAGCCGATATCATCCAGGCTGGTAATAATATGGACATTGGCCCCGGCTTCTTTCATTGCGTCTCTCACCCGCTCAAGCTTAGAGGCAGCTGTCTCTCCCGCATACTTAATATCCAGCATAAATGCCGCTTTTTCAGAAAGAGGCGGCCTGTCCTCCCAGACAGTATCTACAAGGTCACAGTTATAAACCACACTCCCGCCTTTGTCCGCAGCAATATCGGCATACACTTGTCCTTCATCCACGCCGACGGTACGACCGTCAAACCCAATCACACCATTCTCCGGGAGAACCGCCTTCAAGTAGTCCGCTACAGTGGGAACACCCGGTTCCCCCATCCTGCGCAGCCCCACACCGGTCCCTTCCAGCTGCTGTTCTGCCTGTATAAAATACCTGCCATCCGTCCATAAGCCCGCTTCGTCCTTTGTAAACACAGCAGTTCCCGCCGACCCGGTAAACCCGGTCATAAAAGCCCTCGCCTTAAAATGTTCCCCAACATACTCGCTCTGATGATAATCCGAAGTCGGCACCACATATGCATCAATCCCTTTCTCCTCCATCATACGGCGGAGACTGTCAACTCTTTCCGAAACCTTCATGAAAAACCTCCTTAAACATTCATAAAACATATTATACCACCAAACAAAAATCTATACAAATTTTTGGGGTGAAAATGCTTTTTTAGGGGGGGCCGCCCCATCTCCCGGCTCCCATCTCCCGACAGGCTTGGTGCATCAAAACGGAAAGTATATTTCATCCCGTGGGGGGAAATAACGGGGGCGGCGGATTAAGTTTGGGGCATTGATAGTAAAAAGTTATGATACATCCGCAGCTCCCGTCCACTTTCCAACCGGGCCGGTTTTTCTCCCGCCTGGGGCACACCAGCTAAGTGAAAGGCGCATCTGCTCCCAGCGGGGCTGTGTATGCCATTTCAGGAATCCGTAGAGCGCGTGTTAGAATCCGTTAGAGAAAAAACAGGGAACATGGAGGGCAGAATTTGCCTTACCAGGCAAATTCTGTTGCCGCCGGCGGCGCGAATGCATCGGCATTCGGGCCAACTGCGGCAAGTACCTCCATGTTCCCTGTTTTTTCTCTTACGGATTCTTAGCAAGCGGGCCGGATTCTGAAATGGCATACACAGCCCCGGCTGGGAGCAGATGCGCCTTTCACTTAGCGCCCCCATACCATCCACTATACCGGATAAGCCCCGTCCTGTGTATCCGCTACTTTTGCGTCTATTTTTGTCTGCTGTGCCTCTCTATACTTAAAGAAGTCTACTGCTACCTGTGGGAACAGTGCATAGGTCAGCACGTCCTCATCCTGCTGGATCCACTGTTCGCATTCTTTGCGCAGTGTATCTAACTCGTTCGGAATCAGATCGGCCGGACGGCAGGTGATAACCTCTGCATTCTCACCGATAACTTTTTTCTGTACTTCAGGATTGAACGGTTTTACTGTTGCACCGTATTTTCCTGACAATACATCTTTTGTTTCTTTTGTTGCCATTTTGTAGCGTTCTCCCATCAGAACGTTAAATACGGCCTGGGTTCCAACGATCTGAGAAGATGGTGTAACAAGCGGCGGTTCACCGAGGTCTTTGCGGACACGCGGTACTTCTTCAAGCACTTCGTAGAACTTGTCCTCTGCACCCTGCTCTTTTAACTGTGAAGTCAGGTTGGAAAGCATACCACCCGGTACCTGGTACAGAAGGGTCTTGATATTAACGCCCATGTTCTTCGGATTCAGAAGGCCGTTCTCAAGAGCTTCGTCTCTGATCGGTCTGAAATAATCTGCGATTTCAGCAAGCAGGTTCTGATCCAGCCCTGTATCGTAAGGTGTCCCCTTAAATGTCTCGACCATAACCTCTGTCGCCGGCTGTGATGTTCCCAGTGCGAACGGTGACATTGCAGTGTCAATAATGTCGGCGCCTGCCTCTACTGATTTCAGATATGTCATTGCGCCCACACCTGATGTATAATGAGTATGCATCTCGATCGGAATATCAACAGCTTCTTTCAATGCTGTCACAAGCTCTGTTGCCTGATATGGGCAGAGAAGTCCTGCCATATCCTTTACGCAGATAGAGTTAGCACCCATATCTTCAATTCTCTTTGCCAGATCCATCCAGTACTCCAGTGTATAGGCATCACCCAGAGTATAAGACATCGCCACCTGGGCATGTGCCTTTTCTTTGTTAGATGCTGTAACAGCTGTCTGCAGGTTGCGGATATCATTCATACAGTCAAAGATACGGATGATATCAATACCATTAGCCACTGATTTCTGTACGAAGTATTCTACCACATCATCTGCATAAGGACGGTATCCCAGAATATTCTGTCCGCGGAACAGCATCTGCAGCTTTGTGTTTTTAAATCCGTCGCGGAACTTTCTTAACCTGTCCCATGGATCTTCATGCAGGAAACGTAAGGATGCGTCAAATGTAGCACCGCCCCAGCACTCTACTGCATGATATCCTACTTTGTCCATTTTATCTACGATAGGCAGCATCTGCTCTGTTGTCATTCTTGTGGCAATCAGGGACTGATGCGCATCACGCAGGACTGTTTCTGTTATTTTAACTGGTTTCTTTTCAATCTCTGCCATTTATTTGTCCTCCATTATTATTTAACGCCGAAGATAGCCATAAAGGTTCCGGCTGCTACCGCAGTACCGATAACACCTGCCACGTTCGGGCCCATTGCGTGCATCAGCAGGAAGTTTGTAGGATCCGCTTCTGCTCCGACTTTCTGTGAAACTCTGGCTGCCATAGGTACCGCAGATACACCTGCTGATCCAATCAATGGATTTACCTTGCCTCCGGTTGCCACGCACATCAGCTTACCGAACAACACGCCGGCAGCCGTACCAAATGCAAATGCAACCAGACCGAGGATTACAATTTTGATCGTACTCCAGTTCAGGAATGCCTCTGCGCTTGTAGTAGCGCCAACAGATGTACCCAGTAAGATAACCACGATGTACATCAGTGCATTTGAAGCAGTCTCGGTTAACTGTCTAACCACACCGGATTCCTTAAACAGGTTACCCAGCATTAACATACCAACCAGAGGAGCCGTAGTCGGAAGTATCACGCAGACTACGATCGTAACGATGATCGGGAAGAGGATCCTTTCCAGTTTGGATACAGGTCTCAGCTGTTCCATCTTAATCTTACGCTCTTTTTCTGTTGTCAGCAGCTTCATAATCGGCGGCTGAATGATCGGCACAAGCGACATGTATGAATATGCTGCAACAGCGATTGGTCCCATGATTGCAGTCTGTGACAGTTTACCCGCGAGGAAGATGGATGTCGGTCCGTCTGCTCCTCCGATAATTGAGATGGCAGCAGCTGCTTTGTCTGAAAAGCCTAATGCCATAGCCCCCAGGTAAGCCGCAAAGATACCAAACTGTGCTGCTGCACCGAGAAGGAAACTCTTTGGATTGGCAATCAACGGACCGAAATCTGTCATTGCACCAACGCCGAGGAATATCAGAGATGGTAGGATCGCCCATTCATCGAGCAAATAAAAATAATAGAGAAGTCCGCCAGTCCCATTCGCAGCATCCTCAGCATGCAGCATAATATCAGGATAGATATTAACCAACAGCATACCGAAGGCGATTGGAACAAGCAGCAGCGGCTCAAAACCGTGCCTGATTGCTAAATATAGGAAGACACATGCAACAACGATCATAATCAGATTTCCAAAGGTCAGATTCATAAATGCTGTCTGCTGCACGAGGTTTCCCAACGTATTTGAAATATATTCCATTTGTCAAACCTCCTGGTGAACTAGTTTAATGTAGCTAAGACTGCTCCTGATTCAACGGCATCGCCTACTGCTACATTAATGCTAGCAACTGTTCCTGCCTCTGGGGCTACTACAGGGATTTCCATCTTCATGGCTTCGATAATAACAACTGCATCTCCGGCCTGAACACTCTGTCCTACGTTTGCTTCGATTTTAAATACTTTTCCGGCTGCTCCCGCTTTAACCTCGATACCGCCCGCTGCTTTCGGAGCCGCTGCTGCTGGCGCCGGAGCAGCCTTCGGTGCTGCAGCCGGTGCTGCTACCGGTGCTGCCGGCGCCGCGCCTGCACCCTTTTCTTCTACGGTTACATCATATACATTGCCATTTACTGTAATTGTATAATTCTTCATCTCTTATATCCTCCTGATTAACTCCATTTATTTGACTTTCTTCTCTTGATAGAACGGACTATAAATCCATCCGCAGAAGTGCCTTCAGCCGCTGCAATCGCTGCTGCTATAACCGCTGCAAGCTCTCCATCATCATGATCCGCGGCCTGCTGTACTGCCGGCGCTGCTGCGATTGGCGCTGCAGCCGGGGCGGCCGGAACCACGTTTGCTTTTTTACTGAATTTCTTTTCAATAGCAGGTATAAACTTAAATAAAGAAATTATGAAAGAAATGAAAATTAATACAACAAATACAGTACCCATTCCAAGGACTGTATTGAGCCCTGCCTTTTTCAGTATCTCGCCTGTCGAATAATCTGCACTGACCGTCAGGCTTTCCATATTCATCTTTTCATCAAAGGAAAATGAAATTTCACCTTTTCTGTCTTCAAATACTGCTTTTGCCGTCAGTGTTGCACCGCTGTTTGTGGTTGTCAGCTCATAACTGTCAACACTGGTGATCGCGCCGCACTCCTTTATACCGGCCTTCCATGCCTCAATGATAGTCAGGAAGTTATCTCCCTCGACCGGGATCCCCGACTGCATCAGAGTCAGATTCAGTTCAAGGTCTGACATATCCTCGAATCTGTTAAGATCGTCATCTGTCATGCTGCTGAAGCTCTGTACAATTGTGTCAGCGTAGCTCTGCAATGTAGCCTGGTCATATTCTGCTGCGTCTTTTGCTTTACTGCCGCATCCTGTAAAACTGAAGATGAGGAGAAAGACTAGACCTAATAAACTGATTTTTTTCTTCACTTTGCCTCACCTCACTAAACCGTACCGTGTTTCTTATCCGGATGGTCCTCTCTTTTTGTGAACAGCATTTCGAATGCTCCGATTATATATTTTCTGGTCTCTGCCGGTTCGATCAGCGCATCCACATATCCTCTTCTTGCAGCTGACAGCGGGCTTGACTGCAGCTCTTTGTATTCTGCCGCTTTTTCTTTCAGAGTATCAGCGTCTGCATCAGCATACATAATCTTAGCTGCCAGTGCGGAGTCCATCATACCGATCTCTGCTTCAGGCCATGCATAGACCATATCAGCCCCGATAGATTTACTGTTCATAGCAACATATGCGCTGCCATAAGCTTTTCCAACTATAACATTTACTTTTGGAACTGTTGCATTAGCAAATGTATAAGTGAGTCTTGCTACCGCTCTTGCCATGTTCTTCTCTGATTCCATCGTTGCAGCAAATCCTGTAACATTGGTCAGTGTGAGAACCGGTATAGAAAATGCATCGCAGAAGTTCACGAAATCAATCGCTTTTTTGCAGCCGTCTACAGAAAGGGCTTTGTCGAATTCCTCCGCCACATTGCCTTCGGCGTCGTATACTTTAGAACGGTTTGCAACAGCGCCTACTGTCATGCCGTTCAGGCGAATAAATCCGGTTACCATATCTTTGGCGTATTCTTTCTTTGTCTCAAAGAAAATATGATTATCAGAAAGTTCTGCCAGTGCGATGCCTGTATCTTCTGCGGCATTCGCAATGTCAGCACAGAGACGGTTAAGGTCATCCGTACATTCTGAATAAGAAAGATCGTCTTCATTATTGGCAGGAATCATACAGATTAACGCGCGGATCTGTCCCAGAATATCGGCTTCATCGCCGATCACATCTACCAGACCTGCATGTTTGCTCTGATATTCTGCAGAGGAAGTATCACATTTAGAATCAATGTTGCCTTCCAGAGCATTTGGTGAATTTACAAACAGCTTTCCTTCTTTACTCTCCATAAAGGTAAAATCTGTCAGCCCGGGCACAACTGCCAGGCCGCCGCCACACATTCCAAAGACAGCAGTTATCTGTGGAATCACGCCTGAAGCCATGGACTGTTTGAAGTATAAACTTCCAAAAGCTTCCAGCGCATCTGTAGCTTCCTGAAGTCTCAGCCCTGCACAGTCAACCAGCCCGATAACTGGTGCTCCCATTTTCATTGCCATGTCATAAATATTGGCGATTTTCTTCGCGTGCATCTCACCGATTGCGCCCTTTAAAACTGTAGCGTCCTGGCTGTACACATAAACAAGATTACCGTCAATTACTCCGTAACCGGTTATCACACCGTCAGCCGGAGTATCTTTTGCCTGCAAGTTGAAATCAGTGCTTCGTGCTGTAACAGCACCGCCGATCTCAACAAAGCTTCCCTCATCAAGCAGCATGGCAATTCTTCTGCTCGCTGAGTTTTCTGTAGCGTTGTAGCTCATAATCTAGCCCTCCATATTATTTAATTTGTTTGAAATAAAACCAAAATTTCTGCCTATTCTAGTATATACTACTTAACCCGAAATTTCAATTCATAAAATCCATGATGATTGCGTAAATTTACCTTCGGAAATAATGGTGTAGAGTTCACCCATGATGTACTGATAAAGTATCAGACAATGACT